>JASFTQ010000042.1:0-20151 GCA_050053515.1 Desulfobacterales bacterium
GCAGCAAACTGCAGGGTGCCCTCGCCGATAGGAATTCTATCTATTCTTGATTCGCTCGCTGTCTCCGCCGCAAGCTGTGCGGATTACGCTCGCTTTCGCGGCCCATGCAGCGACCTAATATAAAACCTCCTGACTCCTCAAATAGCTCCGTGCAAGAAATATTAAAAATTACCATCAAAAATAATCTCCGGCTTTCAGGCATCCCCCACATACTGCGAGAAGCTCTGATCGAAAAGCTAACCTTCACGAATCCCAAATGGATAGAAAATCACCGTATGGGTCGCTGGAACCGGGGTGTGCCCAAGGCGCTGAGATTTTACGACGCTGTCAGGGGTGGGGGGTTATGGATCCCGCGGGGGTATATCCGACAACTCATTGCGCTGTGCCAACGTTACCGGATAAATTACCGGATCAACGATCAGAGACGTAACCTGCCAAAGATTGATTTTGCATTTAGGGGTCAATTGAGACCGTTTCAACAGGAAGCGGCAAACCGCATGCTGGCCAAAGAATTCGGCACCTTGAGTTCACCCACCGGCTCCGGCAAAACCATAATGGCCCTGTATATTCTGGCCCGGCGTCAACAACCTGCCTTGGTTGTCGTGCATACCAAAGATCTGGTTCAGCAATGGCTCGAACGGATTGCTGCTTTCCTAAAAATCCCTGAAGACCAAATCGGCGTAATCGGTGGGGGCAAAAAGATAGTGAGCGATAAAATCACGGTCGCTCTGGTACAATCTTTATATAAATGCGCAGCCGAGGTTTCGCCACTCATCGGGAATCTTATCGTGGATGAATGTCATCGAACGCCCAGCCGCACCTTTACCGAGGCAGTGACGGAATTCGATTCGAGATATATGTTGGGTTTGTCGGCGACTCCCTGGCGGCGAGACAAACTGTCGAAACTTATTTTCTGGCACCTCGGTGACATCCATCACCGGATAGATAAAAACCTCTTGGTTGAAACCGGATTCGTTCTGGCCGCGGAGGTCGTTTTTCGCCAAACAAACTTTCGACCTTTTTTTGATCCGGTTTTGGAATATTCCAAAATGCTCTCCGAACTGACCACCGATGATGAGAGAAATCGACTGATTGCTGCGGATGTTGCCAGGGAATCTCAAGATCAGGCAGGGGTATGCCTGGTACTGTCGGATCGAAAAAAGCATTGTGAAAACTTGCGAGTAATCTTGAAGTACAAGTATAATGTGGTTTCTGCAATTCTGACCGGCGATCTGAGCAGCAACCAACGACAAGAGGTGTTGGAAAGTTTGAAACGGGGAGGGGTCAATGTTCTTATCGCCACCGGTCAGCTCATCGGCGAAGGTTTCGATTGGCCCCAATTGGCAACGTTGTTTCTTGCCACCCCCGTGCGTTTCAGTGGCCGGGTGCTGCAATACCTTGGCAGGGTGCTGCGGCCCGCGCCCGGGAAAAAAAATGCCCGGGTCTATGACTATGTTGACGTCCATGTAGAACCTTTGGTGTCGGCAGCGAATGCCAGGCGAAAAATTTATCAAAGTTGAGCCGGCCGGCTTGACAAATTTCTCCTTTTTAGATTTATGTATTTCAATTTAGTGGCTGCGCGTCACCCGTTCAATGCCAAACGGGCTTTTGCCCAAACATTTTCGAGCGATCATTAAAAGGTTTTTTGCCAATAAATCTCAGCACAGCGCAAGAAAAGCGCTTTGAACCTGTTTGAGTCCCTCTGTTTGTAAGACCGACGACTACAAAGAGTTGCTGTAACGGAAATCGTATGATCAACCCAAATCAGAGAATTGTTTCACTCGCAGCGCTTCTGCTCATTGCAACGACAAAAATTTTCTGTCCGGTGGCATCTGCTGAGGGGGAAGCGGATTTGTCCAAAAGGCCGGCGACAATACCGTATTCCGAAAATCTGCTGAAGGCGCTGACCGCCTCCAAAAAATCCGGCAAACCGATGATTATCGCTTTTTATGCCGCCTGGTGTCCCTATTGCCGGGAGATGAAAAAAACCACCCTCACTGACCCGGGCGTCATCAAATTGGCCCAGGAATTCGAATGGGCCATTATCGACATTGACCGCAATCTTTCGCTGGCCAAGTCTTATGAGATCGAAGCTATACCGCAGTTTCAAATATTCGATACAGACGGCAATTTGAAGGGTAAAATTATCGGTGCGGCCGGGCCGGCTCAGTTCCGCGACCAGCTGTCGGCCATTCTGGATCAGATCGAAACATCCGGTATTCCGGCCGCCTCCCAAGCAACCATTGTGATAATAAGTGCGGACAACACCGAAGTCAGCAGCTCACCGAATTATTATCGCGCCAAGGCCATTTGTTTTTCCCATGTCGGTTACGGGCCGCTGGATCTGCCCAGCCAGTCACCGATTCAGGCCCTGCGTCTGGGCCTGAGCCCGCGCACGCCCTCCACTCTTGGCCGCGGAGAGGTCGAAACACGGTTCCGTTCTACCTGGGTAAACATCTGGGCGTCGGAAGCCCCGGAATTCGTCTTTGATTACGAGCAATTGCAGACGAATATCGGTCTGGCTTACGGATTGACCGATACGATCCAACTCGAAATGGGATTCGAGACCCGAAGCCGGTTCGGTGGAGCCATGGACAGCTTTATCCAGGAATTTCACGACTTGTTTAGTATCGACCAAAACGGCCGCGATGAGGTTCCCCGGGGAGACTTTACCTTCGATATAGGATCTTCCAACGGCAGCCCCGGGGTAAGTTTGACGGATAGTGACCGGGGAATATATGCGACAAATCTGCTGTTTACGCTACAGCATAACGTGACCTGCGGTACCGTCTCCTGGCCGGCATTCGCCTATGCTTTTACTCTGCGCACCGAGCTTAAAAATGAGGATCTTGAAGGTGGCTCCCCTCTCGATCTCGGCATCTGGCTTTCGGCTTCGCGGCGCTTTGGTGATTGTTATCTTTACGGCACCATTGGCTACACGCTCTTTGGGCGGGAAGCGTTTCACAGTGTGGAACTGCGGGGGGACCAGCTCTCCGGATTGGTGACTATAGAATGGCGCTTCAAGCCCCGGGCGTCGCTTTTGGCTCAATATCTGATCACCGAGGGCGCCGCTGAGGATCTCGGCGACCTGTCATCTTCATCGAATGAAATAACCCTCGGTGCAAAATGGGAGTTTGCCAAAGGAACGGTTTTGGAGTTCGGACTGGTCGAAAATGTTATCACCCTGGGCAACAGCCCCGATTTTGGTCTTCATTTCGGCATTACCTCACGCTTTTAATTACCTTGATACCATTTCGATCGCGGCTGGCCTTCGACGAGATCCTCGGCCTGAGCTCGGGTCGAAGGCGCAGCCGTGTCGAAACGGCTCCTACATATTCATCATCGATCCGTGGGATCCCGGTCTAGCGGGAGAGAAACCAATCGCAGCAAATAAAATATCATCAAAATATTTATTCTGTTGTTATTTAGGCGTCATGAATTATTTTATAGCAGTTAACCCCTGGCGGATGTAAGGCAATATCAAACCAACCGACATAAGAGACAATTAATAAGGCCGTTTTGCGGTAGCAAAGTTAGCCGAAATCATAAAGGGTAAAAAGACGGAGGCTGAAATGAAATTAGCAATGATCGGTTTAGGGCGGATGGGGATGAATATGGCCCGGCGGTTGTTGGCCGGAAACCACGAAGTAGTCGCTTATAACCGCACCGCCGAAAAAACGAATCAATTGATCGACGAAGGTGCCATCGGGGCGTATTCCCTGCAAGAGGTCGCTGAAAAGATTGCCTCACCGAGAATAGCCTGGCTGATGCTGCCTGCAGGCCGACCCGTGGATGATCATGTCAACCAGCTCAAAGAAATCTTTACACCGGGAGACATCATTATTGACGGCGGCAACACCTACTACAAAGATGATATCCGCCGAGCCCAAATTCTTGAGAAAAAAAATATCCGATTTATCGACGCAGGTGTCAGCGGCGGCATATGGGGGCTTAAAATTGGATATTGCATGATGATCGGTGGAGACAAAAACACCTATCATTATCTTGAACCTATATTTGAAACCCTGGCCCCTCCGGATGGCTATCTGCATTGCGGTGCAATCGGCGCCGGACATTTTGTTAAAATGATACACAATGGTATCGAATATGGTATGATGCAGGCCTATGGCGAGGGATTCGAAATCCTTGAAGCCTCGGAATACAACGATTCTTTTAATTATGCAGACATTGCGCATCTCTGGAACCAGGGCAGTGTTGTGCGTTCATGGCTGCTGGAACTGGCTGAAGAGGCCTTTAAAAAAGACGCCAAACTCGCCGAAATACAGGGATATGTTGAAGATTCGGGGGAAGGCCGCTGGACGGTGCAACAAGCCATAGAGACCGGGGTTCCTGCCGAAGTCATCACGTTGTCATTGCTTCGCAGATTTCGTTCCCGCCAGAACAATACATTTACAGACAGGGTCCTTGCAGCTTTGCGGCGTGAATTTGGCGGACACGCTGTAGTTGACACTAAAGAATAACCGAGATGATTGGTTCCACGCTTTGAAGGAGAAGTGATCCATATGGCAAATGAAAATTCTAACCGCAACGGTCCCGCGCGGGCCAGTATAACAGTAACGTCTCCTTTACCGGCTGTATCTGATGAAGCATGCAAGGGCATTCCCCAAAGCGATCCATGCATGATCATCATTATGGGAGCCACCGGCGACTTGACTGAAAGGAAATTGGTGCCGGCACTGTTTAATCTATACACAAACGGTGGCTTGCCAGATCCCTGTATCGTGGTGGGCTGTGGTCGAACAAAATTGAGCGATCAAGATTTCAGACAAAAGATGACATCGAAGATAATTTCTGAAGATCGTGCGCAAAACACAAAATGGAAAGAATTTGTAAAATTTCTTTTTTACCGACGCATTATCTATGATGATCTGCCGTCATTTGAACAGCTGGCGGAGTGGCTAAAGGAGCTGGATCGAGAATATCAAACCCGTTGGAACCGAATATTCTACCTCGCATTACCACCCAGCCTTTATAAGCCGGTTGCACAAATGCTGGGCAAGGCAAAGCTCAGCAATGAGATAGAGGAACAAGTCGGCTGGTCGCGACTGGTTGTTGAAAAACCATTCGGCCATGATCTGGAATCCGCTATCGATCTGGATCAAGGAATTCATCAATATTTTAAGGAGCACCAGATATTTCGAATCGATCATTATCTGGCCAAGGAAACTGTTCAGAATGTTTTAATGTTCCGTTTTGCCAATGCCATTTTTGAGCCGGTTTGGAACAGAAGATATATCGATCATATCAGCATCACAGCAACAGAGACGCTGGGTGTTGAACACCGGGCCGGGTATTATGAGCAGGCCGGTGTGCTCAGAGATATGTTTCAGAATCACATGATGCAGTTATTAGCCCTGACAGCCATGGAACCCCCTTCGCGTTTTATGGCCGACCACGTGCGTGACGAAAGAATAAAGGTTTTCCGGGCCCTCAGGCCTTTTCCGGTCGACAGTCTGCAGGACCACCTCGTCCTTGGCCAATATGATGCGGGAACGATTGACGGAGAAACCGCCCCCGCCTATCGCCAGGAACCTGAGGTAAACCCAAATTCATTGACCCCCACGTTTGCCCGCATGAAAGTGTTTGTGGACAATTGGCGCTGGCAGGGTGTGCCCTTTTTTCTCACCTCCGGAAAACGATTGGCCCGGAAAATCACCGAAATTGCCATCCAGTTTAAGGAGGTTCCCCATTCGATGTTCCGCCATATCTTTGGCGGCGATATTACGGCCAACCGCCTGATTTTGGGTATCTACCCCCAAGAAAAAATTACCCTGACCTTTCAAACCAAAAATCCGGGTACCCGCGTTTGTTTGCGTTCCGTTACGATGGATTTCAACTACCAGCAAAATTATGAGGGTCCGGCTCTGGATGCCTATGAAAAGGTTCTGCTGGACTGCATGCTGGGCGATCAGATGCTGTTCTGGCGTCAGGACGGCGTTGAACTTTGCTGGTCTTTCTTAACCCCCATTTTGTCGGAATGCGAAACCTGCGGTTATCGGGCGGATATGCTCCATTTTTATAAATCCGGCAGCTGGGGTCCTGCGAACGCAGAAGCCTTGAGCGCCCGCTAGCCACGGGCTACCTGGTTTGGCACATTGGGGAAAATGGCTCTGATGACCAGCAAATTTCGCAACCTTAGATTCGAACAGGAATCCACCAAAATGCAGAGGAGGCAAAATGGCGAAAGAACTCGGCGAACTATGCGTGAATACGATACGGATGCTTTCAGCAGATGGGGTAGAAAATGCCAATTCGGGCCATCCGGGAATGCCTATGGGAGCGGCCAGCATGGCTTATGTTTTATGGACCCGTTTTTTGCGCCATCATCCGCTGAAGCCTGATTGGCCCAACCGGGATCGATTTGTCCTGTCGGCCGGTCACGGATCAATGCTCCTGTACAGTCTGCTCCATTTAACCGGCTATGACCTGCCGCTTGAGGAACTAAAAAATTTTCGACAATGGAACAGTAAGACACCCGGACACCCGGAACAGGGGGTGACGCCGGGTGTCGAGACGACCACCGGTCCTCTGGGACAGGGATTCGCCAACGGTATCGGCATGGCCGTTGCCGAGCGGTATCTGGCGGCCCGCTTTAACCGCCCCGGGTACGATATCGTGGATCATTACACCTACGGCATTGTCAGCGACGGTGATCTGATGGAGGGGGTTTCGCATGAGGCCGCTTCGCTGGCAGGCCACTTGAGACTCGGCAAGCTGATTTACCTTTATGACGACAACCGAATTTCAATTGAAGGCAGCACCGATATCGCTTTTAGTGAGGATCGCATGACCCGTTTCAAAGCCTATGGCTGGCATGTGCAACAGGTGGCAGACGGAAATGATCTGGTGGCCATTGAAAAAGCGCTCGCTGCCGCTAAAGAAGAAAGCCAGCGTCCGTCAATCATATCCGTACGGACCCACATCGGTTACGGCAGCCCTAATAAGCAGGATACCGCCGGTGTCCATGGCGAACCGCTTGGGGCTGAAGAACTGGCGCGGACCAAAGTAAACTTGAAGTGGCCGGCCGACCCACCATTTTTTATTCCGGATGAGGCCGCGAATCATTTCCGCCAAGCACTAAAAAAGGGAGAAACCCTGGAAAGCCAATGGCAGTCAACATTCAACGCGTACGCGGAGGCCCATCCCGAAAAATCTAAAGAATGGCATCGCTGGATCAACGCAGAATTACCGGAGGGGTGGGACCGGGACATCACGACATTTGCCGCGGATCCCAAAGGTGTCGCGACGCGGGTTGCATCCGGAACCGTATTGAATGCTATCGCGCCCAGAGTTGTAAATCTCATCGGCGGCTCAGCCGATCTGGCACCGTCCACCAAAACCCTTATCAAAGACGAAAAGGATTTTCAGGCTTCCCAGTATGAAGGTCGCAACATGCGCTTTGGCGTTCGAGAGCACGCTATGGGTTCAATCCTAAACGGCATGTCGCTGCATGGCGGCTTGAAGCCGTATGGTGCCACCTTCCTGGTGTTTTCCGATTATATGCGGCCGGCTATCCGCCTGGCGGCACTGACAAATCTCGACGTCATCTATGTCTTTACCCACGACAGTATCGGCTTGGGAGAAGACGGACCCACCCACCAACCGGTGGAACATCTCGCGGCTCTCAGGGCCATACCCAACCTGACGGTCATCCGGCCCTGCGATGCCAACGAAACGATTGAGGCATGGCGGTTTGCCGTCGAAAACAAGCAGGGTCCGGTTGCACTCATATTCACCCGGCAAAATACCCCTACGCTTGACCGCACGATATTTGCCGCGGCTGATGGGCTGCACCGCGGTGCCTATACACTCAGCGACGCCCCGAATGGCAAACCCGACATGATCTTTCTCGCCAGTGGTTCCGAGATCCACACTGCGCTCCAGGCGGCTGATCAAATGGCGCAAAAAAAGGTTTCCACCCGTGTGGTCAGTATGCCGTCTTGGGAGATATTCGAACGGCAACCCGAAGCTTACCGCCAGAAGGTTTTGCCGCCCCAAACAACTGCCCGCATCGCGATCGAGGCCGGAAGCCCCCAAGGTTGGCACCGGTATGTCGGCAGCCAGGGCGAGGTCGTAGCACTGGATCATTTTGGTGCTTCCGCTCCCTATCAGACCCTGTACGAAAAGTTCGGTATCACTGCAGATCGCGTGGTGGAAAAAGCAACTGCTCTTTTGAGCTAATTATATCGAGGGCCGGGGTATTTTTTTATAGGATCAATACTACTTGAGAGACTTGGGATATGCTGGAAAAATCAGAGGTCATAATCGTACCCCGTGGCGGCAAATTGGCTCGAAAAGGGGCTGAAATATTTTATCAGCATGCAAAAAACAGTATATCCAGCCGCGGAAAGTTCAGCGTAGCCGTTTCCGGTGGTTCAACACCCCTGGCAATGCATCGCCTGCTCGGAGAGAAGCCCTTCATCTCTGACGTTCCATGGCATCAAACGCACATCTTTTGGGTCGATGAACGCCTGGTGTCGGTTGATGATCCGGCCAGCAATTTCGGCGCAGCGAAATCGGATTGGCTTACAAGGGTGCCGATCCCCAAAGACCAAATTCATCCCATGCCCGTTCAATTGAAACCCCAGGATGGGGCAGACAATTATCAAGCAGCGCTCGAGGCGTATTTTACCGAGCGTGAAAGCAACTACCCCGTTTTTGATCTTATATTCTTAGGCATCGGAACAGACGGCCACACAGCCTCCTTATTTCCGGAGAATCGAGTGGCACGAGAAACTAAAAAATGGGTGGTCAGCGTAAAAGGCGGAAAACCGGACGTCTATCGATTAACCCTGACCTATGCAGTGTTGAATAACGCCCGCTGCGTCTGTTTTATGGTATCGGGCAAAAAAAAGGCGCCAATAATCCATACCGTGTTTGTAAATCCGGAAGCGCAATTGCCGGCCCAGCGAATTGCCCCGACAAACGGGGCCTTGATGTGGCTTTTGGACGAGGACGCAGCGGCGTTGCTGCCGGAAGAATATATTCATTAAAGTGCGTATTGAGTGAAATTTTGCATTACTCTAAATTATAACATTGTTCTGCGGAGTTTAGCCCATGCATCATATTCTGGCCGCCGATATCGGTGGGACCAACAGCCGTTTTGCATATTTTACAGCCGACACCCATAAAAAGCTCTCGCTGCGAACTTCCGTATGGCTTGTAACCCAGGATACCCGTTCATTTGCGGACTTGCTGGCCCAACTGAAATCAAGTGACTTTTCGCTGCCGCTGAGTGAAGCAAACATTGCAGTATTCGCAGTGGCCGGTCCCGTAGAGAAAGGCACCTACAGCAAACCGCCCAACATCCCCTGGGATATTGATCTATCCGGCACCTGTCGTGAATTCGGTCTGGGGCAATATGTGCTGATCAACGATTTTGTCGCCCAGGCTTTTGCCTGCCGGTCACCGATAATAGATTCTGCCCTGCAGATTATACCCGGGAAAATAGACCTCACAGCCCCACTGGTGGTCATCGGCGCCGGCACCGGACTGGGCCAGGCGGCTCTCATACCCCAACCTTCAGGAGGACATGTCGCCCTTGCCTCCGAGGGGGGGCATGCCAGCTTTCCTTTTGAGACCGGCGCCGAATTTAAATACATGAAATTTCTGACTGGCGAAATCCGGGAGCCTTACGTGAGATCCGATACCGTGGTTTCCGGAAAAGGATTGAGTCTGGTGCACCAGTTCTTGACAGGCAAGAAACTGCAACCGGCTGAGGTGGCCGCTGAACTGGGTGAAGACCATGATTCGCTGAAATGGATGGCACGATTTTATGGCCGGATTTGCCGCAATTTTGCCCTGCAAACCCTGGCCTTCGGCGGTGTCTATATTGCCGGCGGCGTGGCGGCAAAAACCCCAAAGCTGGTCATGCATCCGGAATTTAAAAGGGAGTTTCGCAGCTCCGAAACCATGGGGCATGTGCTTGCAAAAATACCGGTGCTGCTGAATTCAAACCAGGAAAGTGGGTTATGGGGGGCTGCATTACAGGGGGTGGAACTTTTGAGGGAGACAGCCTCGATTTAACGGGCTGTTGTCCAAACAGATTTTCGCTTAAGTCTAAAACGTTTTTTGATAAATCTAAAGCTTGCTCCAGGCGCTTTGAAAACTCGTCCCGCTTGACAGCGGCACTCAAACAGATTCAAAGCGCTTTTCTTGCGCTGCGCTAAGATTTATGTCAAAAAACGTTTTAATGGCCGCTCAAAAATGTTTGGGCAACAGCCCGTTAAGATATGAATTTAGCAGTTGATTCGACACCGTTCAATTTTATATTCATTCAGAGGTCGGGGTATTTTTTGCACGACAAGCCGATCGCCTCAGTGATTTTAACTGGCAGGGGGCTGTTGCCGCTATTAGACATGGCAGGCCATAACCCGGCATCTCGTCGTGCAAAAAACACCCCGACCTCTCATATTTATTAAAGTCTTGTTGATATCCGATCATGTCTATAAATGTATGATAAAAGGAGCGAATCATGTCCAAACTTAGCGAACTTGCAAATCTGGGACAATCCATTTGGTTTGACTATATCGAACGATCTTTTATTACTTCCGGAGAATTGAAAGATCTGGTAGATCAGGGTTTGCGCGGGGTTACTTCGAACCCCTCGATCTTTGAAAAAGCCATCGCCGGCAGCGCTGATTACGATTCAGACTTAAAAAAGCTTATCGAAAGCGATAAATCCGTTGATCAGATCTATGAATCATTAGCCTTGGTGGATATCGCCATGGCAGCGGAATCGCTCAAACCGGTGTATGATGCGACACAAGGTGGTGACGGCTTTGTCAGCCTGGAAGTAAACCCGGATTTAGCCCATAGCACCAAAAATACGGTATTGGAAGCCAAACGGCTCTTTGAGAGCCTAAATCGACCGAACATCATGATCAAAGTACCGGCAACACCGGCAGGACTGCCTGCCGTCACCGAATTGATCGCCTCGGGTGTAAATGTAAATGTAACGCTGATTTTCGGTCTCGATAACTATAAGGCCGTGGCTGGAGCCTATCTGGCTGGACTGGAAAAGTTGGCAGAAAAGGGTCCCTCAATCACGGGGGCTCATACGGTGGACAAAGTGGCGTCGGTGGCGTCCTTTTTCGTAAGCCGGGTGGATACCGCGGTGGACAAGGCACTGGAAAAGGTCGGAAACACAACGCTTCAGGGCAAAATTGCGGTTGCCAACAGCAAAATCGCTTACGCCGAATACCAGAAAATATTCAGTGGTTCCCGCTGGGATTCTCTGGCAGACCGGGGTGCCCACGTACAAAGAGTATTGTGGGCCAGCACCAGTACCAAAAATCCGTCATATCCTGACAATTTGTATGTGGACGAACTCATCGGGCCCGATACCGTCAACACGCTGCCGCCGGCGACGCTGAAAAGTTTTTTAGATCACGGTGTCGTTTCCGAAACCCTGACCAAGGGGGTCAAAGAAGCCCGGAACCATATCGCGCAACTCGACAAACTGGGCATCGACCTGAAGCAGATTACCCAGCAACTGCAGGACGAGGGTGTCGCTGCTTTTGCCAAATCATTTAAGTCCTTGTTATCGGGCATTGCTGATAAACGTGAAAAACTGTTGACCTGAAAAACAACCCGGGCATCCGGTGTGACAAAATAGCACCCTAGATAAAAAAGCCAAAGCACATCTGTGCTTTTAACGGTTCATTTGCAACCGTTTATGAGGGCAGATTATATGATACAGTCTATGATCTTCGACCTCGATGGAACTCTGGTTCAGACAGAGGTTCTGAAGGCCATTTCCTATGCCAGGGCCGCAGTTCAACTGGGAGACAAAAGCTTTAGCGAGCAGGATGTGATCGAGGCCTACAAAGATATGGTGGGCTTATCCCGGCAGGAGGTTGCCCGCACCTTAATGGAACGGTTCAGGCTGGAAAATGAAGCTGCTGAAAAAATGAACGAGTTCGATGTTAACACTCCCTGGCAGGCATTCGTTCAAATCCGTATGAAAATTTATGAAGCGATGCTGTCAGACCCCTTGTCAATAGTTAAGCATCGTTGCCCGTACAACCTCGATCTACTGATTTGGGCGCGTCAGCGAAAATTAAAGACCGGTTTAGCCACCATGTCCCATTGCCCGCAGGCCAACCATGTTTTACGCATTCTAGATATTTTGTATGAATTTGATTTTATCGCCACCCGGGATGATGTCAACAACAGTAAACCGGATCCGGAGATATATCTGCTGATCGCCCGTGAATTTAACCTTAAATCCGGTGACTGTTTGGTGATAGAAGATTCACCCTCAGGGGTAAAAGCAGCCTTGGCAGCAGGTATGCACTGCATTGCGGTAACAACGGATTTTACAAGAAAAAAAATTCACGCCGGTAATTTGTTAGACAAACGTTGGATTGTCGACGACCCGCTTAATCTCAAGGCGGTGGCCAAAAGATATATCCAATTATATACCCAGCAATGAAGGTCATGATGCTATGGTGTCTATTGATGAACTCAAAAAACAGGTGGCTTGTCGTGCGGTCGAATTTGTGACTTCAGGGATGATAATCGGGCTTGGCACCGGCACTACTGCCGAATTTGCAGTTAAACGCATCGGTGAGCTTCTTAAAAAGGGCCGATTGAAAGATATCATGGGTGTCCCAAGCTCCCGTCAAACCGAAAAATTGGCACAGAGCCTTGCAATACCGTTAACCTCCTTTGACAAGCACGCCAAGCTCGATTTGAATATCGATGGCGCCGATGAAGTCGACCCGGATTTAAACTTGATTAAAGGCAGAGGTGGCGCCCTGCTGAGAGAAAAAATAATTGCCCAGTCCAGCCGACGAAATATCATTATTGTCGATCAGGGCAAACTCTCCTCTCAACTCGGCATTAAATCTTCTCTTCCGATTGAAGTCATCCCTCAGGCCCGCGCACCCGAACAACGGTATATCCAATATTTGGGAGGATCCGTAAGACTCCGCAGCGCTGAAGACGGCACACCTTTTCAGACAGATCAAAACAACTGGATACTGGATGCCGATTTCGGACCGATTGCCGACCTAGAAGGACTGGCCGCCAAACTTGCCGCACGAGCGGGCATCGTTGAGCACGGCCTGTTTCTAAATTTAGCCCATGATGTGCTCGTTGCCGGTGAAAACGGTATGCGACATTTGCAACGGACAAAATAATACCTTAACCTTACAAGACCACTATATTTTGCCAACGGAGACCACGTTTCAAATGAAAAAATACGATGCGATTATAATCGGCACGGGTCAGGCGGGACCCTCTCTAGCTTCTAGGCTTGCCCAGCATAAAATGCAAACGGCCATCATCGAGCGCAAACTCTTTGGGGGTACTTGTGTCAATGTCGGCTGCATCCCCACTAAAACATTAGTGGCAAGCGCTCGCGCAGCATACATGGCGCGCCGCGGTCAAGAATTCGGTGTGCAGATCGACGGGGCTATAAAAATTGATATGAAACGTGTTAAAGCCCGCAAGGATGCGGTGGTACGAAAATCTCGCGAAGGTTTGGCAAAATGGTTGAAGAATATGCAAAATCTTACGGTATACGATGGCCACGGCCGATTTGAGGGCCCTCATACCATCCGGGTCAATGATGAACGGCTTGAAGCCGATCGGGTTTTCATCAATGTCGGTGCTCGAGCCGTTGTGCCGGATATGCCGGGATTAAATCAAGTAAACTATTTGACAAATTCTCAGATGATGGAGGTGGATTACCTGCCGGAGCACCTGGTCATCGTTGGTGGCAGCTATATCGGCCTCGAATTTGCCCAGATGTATCGGCGCTTCGGTAGTCAGGTCAGTGTTATCCATCGCGGCCAACGTTTGATTCCGCGCGATGACGAGGATGTCTCCCTGGCGGTCAAAGAAATATTAGAGAATGAGGGGATAAAAGTAAACCTCGATGCAACATGCATCGCGATGGAAAATAGAGATGGACGGGTTATCGCTAAGCTAGACTGTCAAAAGGGGCCCACTGAGGTTGCTGGCAGCCACCTATTGCTGGCCGTGGGACGGCGCCCAAATACGGATGACTTGGGTCTGGACAAAGCGGCCATCGAAACGGACAGTCGCGGATTTATTCCGGTCAATGATCAGCTTCAAACCAATGTGCCGGGTGTCTGGGCCTTGGGCGATGTAAACGGCCGGAGTGCTTTTACCCACACCTCCTACAATGATTATGAAATAGTAGCCGCCAACCTGTTGGATAATGACGCTCGCCGCGTCAGCGACCGTATACTTTGCTACGGGCTGTATATCGACCCGCCGCTGGGACGGGCGGGGATGACGGAAACAGAAGTGCGCAAATCGGGGCAAAAAGCATTGATCGGCAAACTGAAGATGACGCGGGTGGGTCGCACCACCGAACGTAGTGAGACCCAGGGGTTTATGAAGGTGTTGATCGACAAGGAAACTCAACAGATACTGGGCGCGGCGGTCCTGGGCATCGGAGGTGATGAAGTGATCCATTCAATTTTAGACGTTATGTACGCCAAGGCCCCCTATACGGTGATACAGCGAGCCGTCCACATCCACCCAACCGTAACCGAGTTGATTCCTACGATGCTCGGTGACCTTAAGCCCCTGGTATAGCTTTCACATTTTAAGTGAAGCTCCCCGCCCAAAAGGGCGGGACTTGCCGGGAGGCGAACCAGTCAATCGTTGAGGTATATTATGCTTCGTACTCATGCTTTCACCACTTTACTTGTAATCGGCACGATGCTCGGCGGCTGTGCCACTCCCAGGATAACCCTCTTCGGTGACGAATCGATTCCGCTGAAAGAATATACGCTGCAGGGAACCGCCGAAGGTAAGGTGCTGTTGATACCCTTGAAGGGAATAATTTCGGATGAGACAAAACGAGAGTTCCTGAGATCAAAACCCGGGATGGTGCAAGAAATTGTCTCACAGCTGAGCAAAGCCGAAAAGGACGGCTCGGTGCGAACAGTTGTTTTAAAGATCGATTCGCCTGGTGGTTCGGTAACTGCCAGTGACCTTCTTTACCATGAAATTTTGGCATTCAAAAAACGCACGGGGAAAAAAATAGTGGTGGCCATGATGAATGTAACGGCTTCCGGGGGGTATTACATCGCTCTGCCTGCCGATGTTATTATTGCCCACCCCACGACGGTGACAGGTTCCATTGGTGTACTTTTTCTGCAGCCCAAAGTAACCGGTTTGATGAAAAAAATCGGTGTAGAAGTAGATGTCAGCAAATCCGGTAAAAACAAAGATATGGGCTCACCCTTTCGCCCGACCACGGCGGAAGAAAAACAAATGATTCAGGAACTGATCGGCAAACTCGGTAATAGATTTCTGGACCTGGTGGCGCATCACCGCATGCTGGATAAAACCAGGCTCTCAAAAATCGGCACCGCCCGTCTGTATCTTGCCGATGAAGCCCAGCGGCTGGGGCTCGTGGATCGCATCGGATATATCAGCGACGCAATCAAAGAAGCTAAAAAGCTGGGCGGCCTGTCGCCCGATGCAAAGGTCGTGGTCTATCGTCGCATCCGGTTTCCGGATGACAACCTCTACAACACCAGAATAACCAGCAGTGGTGCCGGATTCGCGTTGGTCGACATCGACCTCCCGACCCCCATGCTGAATATGCCCACCGGCTTTTACTACTTGTGGGCTCCGGGATTAAACAACGAGTGACCTCATTTAAGGGTTGTTGCTGCCCGGATGAGCAAACGACGGTGAGGCTTTGTGTTAACCACCATACTTTAACGGGCAGGGGGGCAATTGATGGGAACTGGCCATTTGCGAGCCGAGGGGGCGGTGATTGTGCATCTTGACGACAAAAACTTACCCCCTGCCCGCACCTCCTCAGTCTGCTTTATTTCGGAACACTATTTTGACATCCGCTACAGTCCGCGTATGCCGGTATGCCCAATTCATTGGCGTTTAGAATACTGGGCGCCGCCTTGGGCGAATCTCCCCCAAGGAAAGCTGAAATATCCGATTTTTGCCAAGCGGGATACCCCAGCAACATTGCCGCAACGTTGCCGGCGGCAAGCGTGGCCATCCCCTCTCGCGTCCAGCGGGTTGCCGATGCGATGTGCGGTACAATCACCACATTATTTAGCTCTGCCAATCCAGGCTTCAGAGCCGGCTCATCCTCAAAGACATCCAATGCGGCTCTGAAATCAGGATTTTTTTTGCAGTGGTCTACCAAGGCCGCTTCGTCAATCACCGGACCACGACTGGTATTGACCAGTATCGCATTGTCTTTCATCAGGGCCAACCGTTTCGCATCGATCAAATGATATGTCGCTTGATCCAGTACCGTATGCAAACTTATGCAATCGGCTTCCCGCAGCACTTCTTCAATATGCTCTGCACGTTTGCAAGTTACCGGTTGTTCTCCCTGGGAAGTCAAAAACGCCGCGTATTCGTTGATATGATTTTCCAGAGTCTTGTTCGGCTTCAAGTCGTAGTATAAGAGATTCATCTTGTGGCCCTCTACCATCATGCGGGCGTAGGCATTGCCAATGCGGCCAACGCCAATCACACCGACTGTTTTTCTCCACAGGAGTTCACCAAGGAACAAGGTGGGCAACCACCCCTTGTAATGCCCGGCACGCAAGAACCTTTCAGACTCACCGACCCGACGCGCTGCCGCAAAGGTCAAGGCAACAGCCATCTCCGCGGTGGTTTCGGTCAAAACACCCGGAGTATTACCCACCGGGATTCCATGTCGGGTGGCGGCAGCCAAATCCAGATTATTATAACCGACTGCGCAATTGCTATAGGCTCTGCCACCTGCAGCCTCAAGAGCGGCAAACAATTCTTCATCCCAGGTTTCCGTCAACTGCCCGATGGCGCCATCGCAACGATCCCCGATAGATTTTTTGATTTCAGCAGCACTCAAAACATCTTCGGAGGTGCAAATTTCAACGTTGCAATCAGCCTGGGCCAGTATTTCCAACCATTTTTCTCCCGGTAGCTCCTTGGTAACGATTACACGGTTATTCCCGGCAGAATTATATACGTACCAATCTTTTGATGTCATGGTTAAAACCTCATAGTTATTGATTTAAACCCCTCTTTATTTTATTGATGGATAATAAACAATTATTGCCGTGTTATAAAGGCATATTTTAAAAAAAGGAGATGTAACAGTGATAAAGGAGAGTGACGCCTTGAGTATACTTAAACAAATGGAGGAGGCTACTGTTAAAGGGGATGAAGAGCGCTGTGTGTCTTTGGCGCATGAAGCCATGGACAAGGGCGTTGATCCCTTTGAGGCCATTCAGGGCGGTTTTGCCCGGGGAATGCGTATCATCGGTGACAAATTCGCCAAACTGGAATGTTTTTTGCCTGAAGTGATGCTTTCAGCCGATGCAATGAATGCCGCCGTGGCAGTCCTCAAACCCCATTTAATGCGGCGGACCGATCACGGCTCCCCTGGAGTCGTTGTCATTGGCACGATCCAGGGCGACGTCCACGACCTGGGCAAAAACATCGTTAAAATCATGCTGGAGGCAGCCGGTTTCACCGTTTACGACCTGGGCAATGATGTGCCCGTCCATCAGTTTATCGAAAAAGCAGAAGAAGTCGGTGCGGATATAATTGCCGCATCTGCTTTGATGACGACAACCATGGCCCATATGCCCGATATTGACGAGATACTTAAGGAACTCGGCACCCGGGGCAATCACTTTGTTATGCTTGGTGGTGCCCCGGTGATCGCTGAATGGGCCAGGCAAGTCGGTGCCGACAGTTACGGCGAAGATGCGGCCGAAGCGGTTGAAAACGCCAAACAATTGATGCGTAAAAAGAGAGGAGGTGACGTGCCGTGATCGGATTTTGGGATATCATGGGACGCAGCCACAGCGGCCCATTGGTCAAAGAAAAGGAGTTTGATCGGCAACTGGGGCGCTCGGCCAAGCAAGCAGTTGAAAAATACGGTATAAAATATGATGCGGAACAAATTGTGCCGGCCGATGACGATCTGGCCGACCGCGTTTACCAGGCCGGGCTCGAGCTATTTCTGGAAATGGGTATCTACTGTCGAGATACCGGTCGCGTGATGAAATTCACCCGCGATGAAGTAGATCGGGCCCTGAGGTATGCCCCGAATTCAGTAACTTACGGGCAGGGTCGTGACGCGGCGGTTATGTCCTACCGGTCTGTCGAAGACGTGAAACCACCTTTTTGTCTGATGACACCGGTCGGAACTCCGGTGGCCGAGGAACGTTTCGTACCCATGGTGCAAAGTTATGCGCAAGAGCCTCTGGCTCAGACATTCTCGAGTGCGTTCAGCCAGACCGTCCACGGCCGCCCCATCAAATCGGGCACCCCCCAGGAGGTGGAAGCCGCCATTTGGAATGTCATTAAGCTGCGCGAGGCTGCCCGGGCGGCCGGAAGGCCCCATATCGGCATCCATAACCTCGTTTCAAATGCCGAACGCACCGATGCCATGCTGGCTGCCATGCAGTCCGACTTCGGGGTCCAGCCAAATGATGGACTGTGCATCGCAGCCATCGCCGAGCTGAAAATCGATTACGAGCGGGTGAAGAAAGTCGTCTTTTTGCGTCACAGCGGACACAACAAATACGGCCTGTACGGACCGTTAATGGGAGGGTATGCCGGTGGTCCCGAGGCAACTGCCATTGTTCATGTGTCCCATCATTTTCTGGGGTTGCTGGCCTTTGAGGTGCAGTGGCATTGCGGGTTTCCGCTGCATATTCACTATGGATGCAATACCACGCGGCAGCTGTTGTGGTTACTCAGCATCACCGCCCAGGCCCTGAGCCGCAACACCCGTCTGTTGATTACAGCCAATACCTTTGCCGCGGCCGGGCCCTGCACCGAAATGGTGGCCTACGAATTAATAGCCAATGCGCTGACCGCCACGGTATCGGGAGCGGACCTGGATTTGGCAGCGGTGGCCCGCAATAGGCACCCGGAGCGGGCCAGTGGCATGGAAGCTCGCATGGGAGCCGAGGCCGGGCATCTGGCAGCCCGGCAGGGGATTACCAGGGAGCACGCCAATGAAATGGTCAAACAGATGTTGAGCCGCTACGAAAATCAATTCGGTGACCCTCCCCTCGGAAAACGCTTTGATGAATGCTACGAGCTGGAGACACTTCAACCGACCCGTGAGTATTTGGACCTTTACGAGAAGATTAAGGAAAAACTGACTGCGTTAGGGCTAAACTATTCACTCTTGTAGATTGGCGTCGCACCTTAAATATTTGAGGGGTCTGGGTGTTTTTTTCACAACAAGATGATCGCCCCGCTGCTTCCAATGGGCAGAGGGCTATTGCCGCCGAGAAAGGCAAAACACCGCGTCTGGTTTTGTTGGCGTGAACTATTAAATAGCCGGCAGTAAAATGCAGGGCAGCTGCCGCTGTCAGGCTTGGCAGGCAACAACCCGGCATCTTGCTGTGAAAAAAATACCCCGACCCCTGAAATATTTACTTTTAATTTGTCGTTTGTGGCAGGCAACCAGGAAAAACCATAGCCACCGAACTCTTGCCCAAATTATTTTGAACGGTCATTCAAAGGATTTGGACAAGAGCCCGCTAAGTTGCGACCTCGGTTACCGGCTACTTACTCAACCGTTTATATAATGGTGCTATTTTTGCTGGGGGGATGCCGAGTAAATAGGCAACGATGACAAGCTGATGGATCAGCCAAATTTTATAGACCCCGGCCTTCAGCCACCTTCTCGGTGATGTGTAAACCGGTACTGCAAGAGTAACAATTTTTCCCTGCTTTGCCAAACGGCGCATCAACTCAAAATCCTCCATGATGGGGATCTCCCGGAACCCGCCGGTGACATGAAAAAGTGAGGCCCAGACGAAAATGGCCTGATCACCGTAGGGCATCTGCATTCGACGGGATCGCCAGTTGGCCAACCGCTCGATAATCCGGAAAGTCAAGAGGGTCGAATCCACTCGCAGTTCAAAAGCACCCGCAGCAATTGCGCATCGATCCATTGTTCGACGAATATATTGATCATAACGCGACGGCAATCGTGTGTCTGCATGCAGAAAGAGAAGGATGCTGCCGGAGGCGGCGGCGGCTCCGGCATTCATTTGTATCGCTCGACCGGGTTTCGTTTGAAATACCGTTGCGTTTAAAGATTTAGCCGAATCAACAGTGGTGTCGGCACTGCCGCCGTCAACGACAATG
>JASFTQ010000043.1:0-19896 GCA_050053515.1 Desulfobacterales bacterium
GCCTGAACCGTTTTCATTGATACTCCTCTGTATTTGAGTTTCGGATTCTTTTCTATTTTAGCGAAAAGATATTTTTCTCGATAAATTGCCAGGTTTTTAAATAATCGCTTTGGGTCATCAGCCGGGCCAGCTTACCGTTGTTCACCTGCTCGAGCAAATTCCAAATTTTATTTGTTATCCTGCTGTTGGCCTCAAAAGTTCCTTTGATATCCCAGCGTGTAGGGGAGGTGTCGGATGTTAGATAATCCTTGTATCCATACTTCTTAACATAATAAAGAAATTCAACGTATTCTAAAAAGTGCTTGGTTCCGCAAAAATAATCCCAATCCCATTTGGCATCGTTATCGTTTATATGAATGTAGTATTTATAGGTGCTTTCAGCCAATAGCACCAGGGCTTCAGCCGGGTTTTCATTGCCGTACATGGAATGGCCGAAATCAAGGGTTACGCCCATGTCCTTAGATTGGATGTCGTTGAGTAAACAAAGCGTCTTTGCCGCCGTATCGACGAAGCAGCGCCCCCGGGTTTCGCTGGGTTTATATTCAATAAACAGCGGAATTTGTGTTTTATAACTACCGGCTTCGCCAAATGTCTCCACTAAGTATTTCCAGCTCCGGGCATAATCATGCTGAAATGAAAATTCATATCCGTCGCCCAATGGACAACAAGTCACTTTGTCGGCGCCGGCGGCCTCGGCAAAGTCTTTGGCTTCTTTGATAAAACGCACGGCTTTGAGGCGAGTATCTTTGTCATGGGACGTGAGGCCGCCGTTTCTAAATTCGGGTTCGGCCTTAACATTGACGTTTATGGCAGCGATGTTGAGATTATACTTGGCTAAAATTTTCCTCGTTTCGACTGGATTATTGACTTCATAAGGATAGACAATTTCCACCCCGTCATAGCCTTCGATCTCGGTCATCAGTGCAAATTTTTGATCCAGCTCCAGTGGTTGATTATACTCATGAAATCGGTCTTTGGTTTGAGATAAAAATCCCGTGATGATCCCCATCTTCAACATATGATTCCTCCTCAACTATCCTCCCTATCAATCCCAGCTTGGTTAGTTTTCCTTCTCAGTATCTTGGCTACCAGTTTGTCTTTTAATTTTCTAAAGAAAGCAAACTGACTGACCACCGTCCATAGGATGATCAGAAAAAGAATGAACGACACCGGGCGGGTGAATACCGGCAGAAAGCTTCCCTGGGAAACCATCAGCGCCCGGCGCAGGTTTTCATCCGCCATGGGGCCCAGAATAACGCCGATCACCAACGGCGCTATGGGGTATCCCATCTCGATCAGAAAATAACTGATGATACCCACCGGTAGCATGAGAAACAGGTTGTAAATGTTCATACCCAACGCATAGGAGCCGATAATACACAAGACACCGATGATCGGCATGAAAATCTGAGGCGGAATCCGCAACACCTTGACCACCTGCTTGGCCATAAGCATACCCACGACCCACATCGCCAAGGATGCGAGCAACAAAATAGCGGCCACCTCGATGATGAAGTTGGGATGTTCGAAGGAAATCATGGGACCCGGTGTGACGCCGTGCAGCATAAGTGCTCCCAGCAGCATAGCCGCCGGCGGACTTCCGGGAATGCCCAGGTTCAACAGCGGGATCATGGCTCCGCCCACACAGGCATTGTTGGCCACCTCGGTGGAAAGAACAGCTGTTATTTCTCCTTTGCCAAACCTTTCCGGGTGTTTGGATGTGTTTTTGGCTGTTCCGTAAGATACCCAGGCCGCGATGTCCTCCCCGATCCCCGGCACAGAACCGATACCGACACCAATGAGCGCAGATCTGATGATTCTGGGAATATTCCTGAGGATCGTGCCAAACTCCGGTAAAATTCGTTGAAATTTCTGGGTTTCTCCGACCTTAAAGCGCTCCTTGAGAACCTGAATGATCTGAGGGATTCCGAAGGCACCGATCAACACCGGAACAACCTCGATGCCGCTGTCAAGCTCCGGTATGCCGAAGGTAAATCGGGGATAAAACTGCAGAAGGTCGCGACCAACGCAGGCTAAAAACAGTCCAAAGAAGCCCGCGATCCAGCCTTTGATGACCAAATCCGGACTGGTCAGGGTACCGCTGATCAAAATGCCGAAAAAGGCCAGCAAAAAGAACTCAAAGGATGTAAACTGAAGTGCAAAAAAGGATATTAGCGGAGAAATGCTCACCAGAAACAGCATGCTGATTATGGTGCCGATGGCCGAAGATGTGGTGGTCAGGCCAATGGCCCGCCCGCCTTCCCCTTTGCAGGCCAGCGGGTATCCATCCAGTGCCGTGGCCGCCGAAGCAGCCGTGCCGGGGATGTTGATCAGAATGGAGGCATACGAGCCGCCGTATGTTCCACCCACATAAATGGCCAACAGACAGATCATGGCGGTGGCGGTATCCATCCCGTAAGTCATGGCGGTCAAAAGCGCCACACCGAGGGTTGACGTCAATCCCGGCATGGCCCCAAATATGATTCCCAGCATGACGGAGCCAAACAAAAGAGCTAAATGGGCAGGATCGGCGGCCACAACGGCAACCGTCTGAAAATAGAATCCGATTCTTTCAAATAATACCATGAAATCCCCTTTCCCTCACCCAGGGAATCGTCAGAATTCGAGATACCAGATATAATCCAGAAATGCCACGACAAGGCCTTCAGCCGGCATCGGCACCAGCAGAAAGTATTTGAAGATAATGCCAACGAGAAAGGGAGTTACGATGGCCACGATCATTGCGGTTCTATATTTTTTTCGCAGAAGGTCGCTATTGCGGATCAGCATCCATGCGTACCCACAATAGGCAGCAATAAAGCAGATCATTAAAATATCTGCCGCAAAAGGCAACACCTGACTCAGTGGGGCGCTGAGCCCAAGCATAAAAAAAATCATGAAGAATACGACGCCAGCCAGGTAGAAGAAAAAGAGTTTCTTGAGAAGCACAGCATCATCAAAATAAAACGAGGTGATGAATACGACCAGGAAAAGAAAGGCACTTATAAAGAAATCAATTCTGGGTATATTAAGATAAACAAGCGACAGAAATAACACGGCAATCGTGTAAAACCGCAAATTTGATACGGAATTTAAAAATTGAAAAAGCGCTTTGCTCAACAACCAGCGAACCGTGTTTTTAAATTCCTTGGAGCCCACTCGTTTCAGGGCTGTTCGTGCGAGCAACGCACCCATCAGCATGATCATGCAGCCGACAAATAACGGGAAAAGTGCGGGTGAAACATACCACACGTTCTGAACACCTCCCCAGCTGTCCTTCATGGGCATCTTGAAGGCTTGTGAAACGATCCACAGTCCGAAAAGAAATATTACGGCACCCGAATATACATCCGCCTTGCGGAGTTTATCTTTGTCCATCATGGTGGCTGCACCTTGAGTTACTTAATTGTGAATTTGTTAACTTTTGCGATGAATCTTGACGATATTACATTCTTACTCAAATCCGCCCGCCTCGCCTAAGCAGCTTACGATGGCGTGCGTGGGGCGCGAAGCTCGCAAAGAAAAAATACAATAGGATAAATTTTTGCGGTTTTGCGTCTTTGCGTGAGGCCTCATTTTTCTCTGCGATCCAGGTTTTGGCGTGGAAAGTGTGAACCGGGTATCAGGTCGTACCCGGCTCACATCGAGAATTTGAGTTTACGGCTTCGGAATACCCAGTTTAGACGGATTTACCGTAGCTGCCTTCAGTTCCCACAGCGTCCAAGCAAAATTCGATTGGAGCGCGCTAAATACCGCTTTAGACTCCGTCCCGGTTTTGCCCGAGAGCAAGTAGTAATTTGCTTTGGCCCAGCTTTTCACTTTGTCGGTGGCCATGGCTTTGTTAAACGCATCCACGAGCACTGCTTTACGGTCGGCCGGGACGTCGGCCGGAATCGCAAATCCAATAGCCTGGGAAATCGGCAAGTATTTGGACAGTCCCGGATAGGAATCAAAAGATGACGGGATGGTTCCCAATCCTTCGACGGTGAATGAACTTGGGATCAACATGGCCAGGGCTCTTAATTTGCCGCCGCGCAACAGTTGCTGTTGCTCGGCCAAAGATGTCACGACCACCGAGACCTCGCCTGCCATAGCCGCGTTTTGGCTGGGAGCAGACCCTTTGTAAGGAATGAAGTTGAAGTCGGCCCCGGAGCCGTTTTCGACTGCCAGCAGGTTCAGATGGTGGATGGAGCCGGCACCACTGGCCGCTGCTGTAATACTGTTGGGTTTGGCTTTGGCTGCTTCAATCAGATCTTTAAGGTTCTTGTAAGGCGTATCGGGCGTCACTGAGATAACATCCGGAGATCCCCCCACAATAAAGACATCCCAAACATCAAAATTCTTGTCCCAGCCGCCCTGCACACCGGCGGTGACATTGGATTCGGACAAGCCGGTGAGTGTATACCCATCATGGGGTCTGGAATAACCGTAGTTCATGCCTACTGAGCCGGCCACACCGCCGGTTTTGTTGATGACGTTGATGTTTATGCCCAGGAATTTGGCCATTTCAGCGGTTATAATTCGGTTGCAGGTATCCGTTCCGCCTCCGGCACCCCAGACAACCACATCGGTGATGTCTCTTTTGGGGAAACTCTTCGCATGGACACCGGTTGCTATGGCCAGAATTGCTACCAAACAAACAATCAGGATCTTTTTCATTTTAAACCTCCTTTTAAATCGTTTCGTTGACGAGCCATTTTGGACCCTCGTTTTTTTGCCTGAAAAATAGTGTCGAACAATATTACAGTGTCGCCAGATACAGCGGTTTGATATTTTAAAATAACTGGCAATGTCATTCGTCTAACGCGCAATGTTTTCCAGGCAAAGCCGATCTCCTCTTTCCTTGTGTTTTTTTGCAACCCCCTTTCATGTTGGTATTATTTTCCTAGGCAGTTTTTGCAGTTATTTCTCTTTCTGCCTCCAGTTCCTGTCTAAGAACCAGGATGCCTTTTTTGAGGTGCTGTCGCATTAAATCTTCCGCCGAATCGGCATCTCTGTCGCTGATGGCGTCGATGATTGCCCGGTGTTCATGGATAGTTATATTCGGCGGTCGAACCAAACCCTCCAGAGACACCAACTGATAGCTGTAGCTGATGATGTTATAGTTTTCCAATATGCTTTTTAAGAACTCTTTGGCACCGATCCCGGTCACAAAATTATGGAAGCGTCGATCTTCAGTCGCATACCCTTTTATGTCGGTTATGTCCGTTGCCTGCCGGAATTGTTTAAAAAATTTATGGAGTTTTTTTATCTGGGGGTCGCTGATTTGACGGGCTGCGCGTCTGGCAGCCAATCCCTCCAACACTTCGCGAAGTTCAAAGATACTGATCATCTCCTCTTTTGAAAAAAGACGCACATAAAATCCTCTGCGAGGAACGGCTTCCACCAGTTTTTCTTTCTCCAGGTACTTCAGCGCACTCACCAGTGGTGTCCGGCTGATGCCTAAATCCTGGGCCAATTTTTCCTGGGGAATTTTTTCACCGGGCAGGAGCTTGCGGCTGATAATCATGTTTTTAAGAATGAGGTAGGCTTTATGGTCCAGGTTTTCGTGCTCTGCTCCCAGATTCACCATAATCCAATCCTTTCAGATACAAATCAATCGGCTATAGCGATACATATTTGGCTGGCTAGGGGCTAGCCTGTTATTATTCTGCATTATGTATTTTGCATACAAAATGCAATATCGTTTTGCAAAAAGGCTGTCAAGAAAATTTTTAAGAATTGGCGAATAATTGCGACTGTGCTATGAGATGGACAGAAAGAATATCCATGGAGGAAATTTCGATTAAGGTTCAAGCTTTTGACGGCCGTTCGAGGACTTACCGATATGCTAAGACCCACCCCGTTCCTCCCAGAACACGGGCAAATCCTTTCAGCGGCTTGACACAGACTGCCAATTAAAAAAGGAAACTGTTATGAACTACGTTAACCTTTTTGCCCAGGCTGGCCAAACCAAGATACGGACCGGACTCATCGGTACGGGGGTCTATGGAATCTCTCTCATAACACAAGCTCGATTCATTCCACGTCTTGAAATTCCCGTCGTCTGTGACCAGAATCCCGAGACGGCCAGGCAGGCTTGTTTGCGGGCCGGTTTATCTGAAGAAAACATCACTTTGTGTAACAATATCAACAAAATTCAGCGGGTAATTGAGAAAGGGCAATGTGCGATTGCCGAACATTATGAACTCCTCATGGATTTGCCGCTCGATGTGGTTGTGGAGTGTACCGGAAATCCGGAAGCGGGTGCCCGACATGCCGAGTCCGCTATTGAACACGGCAAACATGTTGCCATGGTTAACAAAGAAGCCGATGCGGTTGTTGGCCCGATGCTAAGCCGACTTGCCCATAAAGCAGGCGTTATATATACACCGGTAGATGGTGATCAGCATGGCTTGCTCATCGGGCTTGTTTCATGGGCCGCAAGCCTTGGATTGGAAGTGGTCTGCGGTGGGAAGGCACGTCCCTATGACTTCGTTTATGATGAAAACACAGGGAGGATTACCAACGGGATAGACACTGTAGTGCTTTCCAGAGAGGAAAGGAAAGTGCTCCTTAAAATTCAACCCGGGGAATGCCGTCGCGTGATCGAAAAGCGCCGTAAGTTTTTACTGGAATTGGACCAAATTGCCGAAGCGGACCTGTGTGAATCCGTAATCGCTGCCAATGCGACCGGTCTTTTACCGGACGTATCGTCGATGCACGCACCCATTGTGCGTATTACAGAAATTGCTGAAGTATTAAGCCGAAAAGATGATGGCGGGATTCTGCAAAATCGGGGAGTTATCGACCTGGTCACGTGCCTGCGGCGCGAAGATGAAGCCGGATTGGGTGGCGGCGTTTTTCTGGTCTTCAATTGCAAAAATGACGATGCCTGGAAGTTTGTTAAAGACAAAGGGCTTCTCACAAACCACCGAAGAACTTGCGGGGTGGTGTATCGCCCCTATCATCTCCTGGGGGTCGAGACACCTATTTCAATATTGTGCGCCGGATTGTTGAATCTTTCCTCCGGAAGTTTGAGCTATCAGCCCCGTGCGGATCTCGTTGGAAAAGCCAAAAAAGATCTAAAGGCCGGATCATCTCTACAAATTGATCACGGGGAATCCGGCGATTTTTTTGAATATCTCATTGTTTCCAGTACGCCGGGTCACAAGGACGGTCCTATTCCGTTTTATATGGCCGCGGGGAATCAACTTAAGGCAGATGTCCCTGCCGGATCGATGCTGACCTGGGAAGTGATAAAAGAGCCCGAAGATTCAAGACTCTGGGGGCTGCGCAGACAACAGGATCGGGTTTTTTACAATGGGCTAAACTGAGCGATTCTGCAGAAAAATCGTACTGCATAATCGCCTGGAAGCCGGATCAGGTCCGGCATGACGAGCATCTATTGGGTCTTTATCGTCATTCCCACGAAGCCTGTGCCGGATTTGATTTGGCAGCGTGAATCCTGGATATTATTTATTGTAGGACCATGAAAATCGCCCAGTCTAGAAATGAATAGGTTTCAAGAATCGGGAAGAGACAGGTGTCAGATTTCAGGCTTCAGCACTCACAGAAACTGACCTGATACCTGAAACCTAAATAACAAAGGAGAGGAATATGGAATACAGGCGACTGGGAAGATCGGGTTTGCAAATTTCGTCTTTGGTACTGGGGACCATGAATTTCGGGAAACCCACAGAAAAGCAGGAAGCATTCCGCATCGTTGATGCAGCGATCGATCAAGGGATTAATATGATCGATTGTGCCGATGTCTATGCAAACGGTGAAAGCGAACGCATTCTTGGCGAGGCCTTCACGCGCAATGGAAAGCGAAAGGATATTTTACTGACATCCAAAGTGTATCAACGCATGGGACCGGGCCCCAATGATCTGGGTAATTCCAAACACCACATTATTGAAGGCTGTGAAAAAAGCCTCCATCGATTGCAAACGGACTATATTGATATCTATTTTTTACATCGGACTGATCTTAATGTTCCCCAGGAAGAATCACTGGCAGCTCTTGATCTACTGGTGAAGCAGGGCAAAATCCGGCATATCGCTTGCTCTACGCATCCTGCTTGGAGGACAGTTGAGGCCCTGATGCTTGCAGCCAAATACGGTTATCCCAAGTTTATCTGCGAACAGCCTCCATATAATTTACTCGACCGGCGCATTGAAAATGAAATCATTCCGATGTGCCAGGCGCATGACCTGGGCATAATTGCCTGGTCACCGCTGGCCCACGGTGTGTTGGCCGGCAGATATACCGATGCTGCGAAACTTCCCGAGGGCAGTCGAGGAACACTTAGAAAGGTTTTTCAGGAACGTATTACCCAGGAAGGAATAGATGTGGGAATTCAATTTGCCAAAAATGCCGACGAAAAGAAATGCACCTCCGCCCAGCTGGCCGTGGCCTGGGTAATAAAACAACCCGGTATCACAGGGACGATTCTAGGCCCACGCAATTTGGAACAATTGGAAGGGGTATTGCCGGCCTTAGATATAGCTTTGGATGATGATGATCTCAATTTCTTTGATTCATTGGTTCCGCCCGGAAGATATGTGGTCAATTATTTTAATACATCAGGGTGGATGAAATAAAATATTCAACCTCATAGTGGAGGTAGAACTATGGCAGTTTTTATCACCGGAGGACATGGGCATATCGCATCCTGGGCGGCTTATTTTTTAGCAAAGGAGGGGGAGCAGATCATTCTCTATGATATAAATCCAACGGCACCCGATTGTCTGGATGAGGTGTCAAAGAATATCACCTTTATTAAAGGTGATGTGCTGGATTTTCCACATTTAACTGACGTCTTTAGACAGCATAAAAGTGAGATCGACGGTATTATTCATACCGTTGGTATTATGGGAGAAATTGTGCTCGAAAATCCTCACCGAAATGTAGCGCTAAATATCGGCGGGACGCATAATATCCTGGAGATCGCCAGACAATTTGAGATTCCAAAGGTCGTTTATACCAGCACCGGAGCCGTTTACGGAGCAGTTGCCGGAACGGTATCCGAAGCCAAGTACCCACCGAATCCTTCAGATCTATATGGATCAACGAAAGCCTCGTGCGAATTTTTGGGTCAGCAATATGCAAACACTTTTGGTTTTGAGTTTCGAATCAGTCGGGTATATTTTTGTTACGGTCAGGGGAAGTTACCGTCTAAGTTTATCCGGCTTTACCGACTGGCTTTTGGCGCTCTGGAAGGATTGGATGATTTAACGATGGATAAAGGTGCCGATCAGAAACTGGATTTCACTTATATTGAAGATGCGGCCCGGGGGACAGCACTGCTTTATCAGGCCCAAAATCTCAGACACAACATTTACAATATTGCCACCGGAGTTCCCAACAGTGTGGGGAAAGTGGCCGAGCTAGCACAAAAGTGCTCACCATTTAAGGTTCCGGTTGAACTTGGACCCGGCGAACTCATGCAGCGCGCTGAGGCTTTGGATATCAGCCGAGCCAGAGAACAGTTAGGTTTTGTACCGAAATATACAATTGAAGAAGGCATTAAAAAGTATGCCGCTTGGATGAAAAAAGTGTTACACTGCGATTAGACATTATTCAGCACAATTAAATAAAAGAATATATCGATGCAAAATGAAGGATCTCGAAAAATCATTGTTGCTGTCGCTCCGGTTGGCAGAGCCATAAGTCCGCCCTCAGTGAATCCGCTGACTCCGCAAGATGTCGCCAATGAAGTTATTGCCTGCGCTCAGGCCGGTGCCAGTATGGTTCATCTTCATGTCAGAGATGATCAGGGAAATCAGACCGAAGATATCACGGATTTTTCAAAAACACTGGATCTTATCCGGGAATCATCGGACATTATTATCCAGGGATCCACCGGTGGTCTGTCGACCCTTACCCTGGAACAACGATGTGTTGCCGTCAACGATTCAAGGGTTGAAGTTGCCTCTCTGAATATGGGATCGGTGAACTTTGGCGAAGATGTGTACATCAACCGCTTGCCGGACATACGCTACTGGGCTAACCGGATGCGGGAAGCCTGCGTGGTTCCGGAGTTGGAGGTGTTTGAAATCGGTATGATTGCCACTGTCCGGAACTTGATCAGTGAAGGAACTATTAAGCCACCCTATTATTTTAATTTCTGCCTTGGGGCTCATTGGGCACTGCCGGCTGATCCCAAGTGCTTGTTTTATCTGACCACCATGCTCAACGATGATATTGTCTGGGGTCTTGTGCATGACAACATGAAGGATTTGTCCTTGTTGGCCACAGCAATTGGTTTGGGGGCAACCGTGGTCCGGGTGGGCTTTGAAGACAGTATCTATTTCGCTACGGGAAAATTTGCGACAAAAAATAAAGAACTGGTTGAAAGACTTGTTTCTCTCATTTATCAAGTTGGATTTGAGATTGCGAAACCCGACGAAGCCAGAAAATTGTTGGGGCTTGGTTAATGGATGTCAACTTTACACTTCGATTCTCGCAGAAATTCTAAAACCTAGCATTGTTAAATCGGATCTTCAGGATGCTGACAAACTCTTGCATGCAACCATTTTAAAGTAAAAGGATTCAAAGATGCATTTGATAAACGATTTTAGTTTTGAGCTGCCCACCAAAATTGAATACGGCGTCGGGGCTTACAAGAAGCTGACGGAGGCCCTGGCCGATTTAAAGGCCCGCAGGATAGTGGTCGTAAGCGACAAGGGTATCGTCAAATCCGGATTGCTCGACGGGATTCAAAATCAACTGTCTCAAAAGGGCCGCGATTATAGAATCTTTGACGGTGTTGAAGCCAATCCCAAGGATTACAACGTGCAAGAGGGCGCCCGAATGGCGGTCGACCATAAAGCAGACTGTCTGGTGGCCGTCGGCGGCGGCAGCCCCATTGACTGCGCCAAGGCCATTGCGGTGGCGGCAACCCATAAAGGTTCAATCAGGGACTTCGAGGGGAGCGGCAAGATAACCCATCAACCGATTCCCCTGATTGCTATTCCGACAACGGCGGGCAGCGGCAGCGAGGTAACCTTCAGCGCGGTGATAACCGATTCCCGGGATAAATTCAAATTCAGCATAAGAGATACGAAAAACGCACCCCGCGCGGCCCTGGCAGATCCTGAAATGACAAGGACCATGCCGGCGGAACTCACGGCCGCAACGGGAATGGACGCTTTGACACACGCCATTGAAGCTTTTAGCTGCCGCGTGTCGAATCCGCTGACGGATGCAGCCGCATTGTATGCAGTCGAGTTAATCGCGAGGCATCTGAAAACGGCGGTTTTTGACGGGCAAAATCTCGAGGCCCGCTCGGGCATGCTTTTGGGAAGCATCTTGGCAGCCATTGCCTTCAGCCATTCGGATGTAGCAGCGGTGCATTGTATCGCCGAAGCACTGGGCGGGAAATTCGACACCCCCCATGGGGTATGCAATGCCGTCGCACTGCCGGCTGTTATGGAATACAACATGTCCTATTGCATGGAAAAGTATGCCCGCATTGCAACCGCTATGGGCCTGGCTTATGAAGATACAGCTGCCGGCGCTAAACAGGCGGTTGAAGCAGTAAAAAAACTGGTGGTTGAACTGAACCTGCCGGACTTTAACAGCTTCGGTGTCAGGGAAAAAGACTTCGCGGAATTGGCGCAAAATTCAGTGAATAACGGCAGCAATATCGATAATCCGCGCCCCATGGCGGCGGAAGATTACCTCAATGTGCTCAAAACCTTAAGTTCAAACCGGTGAATTGAACGTTAGATGTATTTTCGAGATAGCTTCTAGTGAATATCACGATACAGAACCATATATCTTCGAACGGTATCAAGATCCGGTGCAACCCCAAGTCCAGGCTCATTATTTATACTCATTCTACCCTTCTCAAACCTGGGAAATGGCTGCGCGAGACCTTCGCGTAAAGGATTTTGGTTGGCATCCATCTCAACCACACCGCCGCCGTTAACCCCAGCAAAAAGGTGCAGAGAAGCGACAAAACCAATACCGCCGGACAGATAATGCGGACAGAACTTAAGATCAGCTCTTTTGGCATATTCGGCTACATATCTGCAGCCCGTCACTCCCCCCCATTTGCTGATATCGGGCTGAATAAATCCCAAGCTACCGGAATCGATTGATGTTTTGAACATCTCTTTGTCGATAAAATTCTCACCGGCAGCTAAGGGAATTGGAGAAAAACCGGCTAAGGCAATCCATTCATCAATGGGTCTATCCGCTTTTATTGGCTCTTCTATCCAGAAAATAGGCAATTCAGATATTTTTCCGATAAAGCCCTTTGCAATTTCAAGGTTCCACGCTTGATTTGCGTCAATCATCAAAATCTCTTGCGCTTTGAGTGTATCCAAAACAGCTTTGATGTTCCCTATATCAGAATCGCTGTCAAAGCCCACCTTCAATTTGAATGCACGATGCCCAGATTGGCGGCAGCGCTCGACGGTGTCAAGAGGCTCATCTGGATTTATGCCGCTGGCATAAACGGGTACAGATCGGGTTTGACCGCCAAGAAGCCGGTATAGCGGCAAGGCGCTACGGCGGGATGCCAGATCCCACAAGGCTGTGTCCAAGCCGGCAATGGCCTGGGCAATGGGACCGAACTCTCCGGTCTGGATAGCCAGAGTTTTTGTGGTTTCAGTTAATTCGTGAAAAACAGATTTATTAAAGCGGTGTCCAATAACAAGCGGTGCAAAGACTGATTCGATCAGTCGAACCCTGTGGTCGGCGCCGCAACCCGGAAAGTTGCACCAGACTTCACCCCACCCAAAGGCACCATCTTTGTCTTCCACGCGAACCAGAACTGCCGGCCGGTCGTACATTACACCAAAGGAAGTTTTAACGGGCGATTCAATTTTTGCCCGGAAAACAAACACCTCGATTCGACTGATCGTTAAGTCCCAGAGGTTTTGATCCTTGGTCTTCGATAATGAAGAGACAAATTGTACTCTTATTGTTGCCATTACTTAGAGAACAGATGAACGGCGACACCTCCGGAAAAACACTCCGGCGTGCATAAAACCCGTGGCTTCTTACCGACAATCCTTTCAGCTCTTAGCATGGCCTCCTTAAAAGTGGGAGTTGGAATGAATCCCATGCCCCTGGCGAAGCTGGGTGCTTTGGCTCCAGCGATAAACACCGCAGAGGTCCATAACAAAGAGGCACTACCCCCGCTGATCATGGACATCGCATGAAAGGGATGATAAGTATAATTATTTGAATACTGAAATCTATATTCATAATTGTTGACTATCTCTGCCGCATCTTCCGACTCCACAAATTCAGCAGCATTGCAATATCGTTGAAGGGCATGATAGGTCTCCTCATAAGAAGGGAACCAATGTGAATTGAACCAGCCGTCGCAGATTGCAGTGGCGATGATGACCCCACCTTCACGTAAAGCATGCCAGCAGCGGGAAAGCTGGCCGCCTATGGCCAGGCTCATCAGGATGGGGTTTGACCCCATACCGGGGCCATAATGAAAATTGCGCGGCAGCCCCATAACCAGTATATCTGCCGGTTCTTTCATATCTAAATGAACTTTGGTCCGCATGTCGGCCAGGTGCCAAGTCGCCTCTTCGACCGCTTCAAGCTCACCCGCCTTCACATCCAGAATCTGGGATTTCTGACCTAATACCGCGTCCACCGCAAAAAATTTTTTCCCCATGGCTTTCTCCATTGCCTGGCCAATGGATTTAAACTGCCGCCGCATTTGAGAATCCGTGGATGCGCCCATCCAGTCCTTGCGATGCATCGTTGGCGGTACATGATGCGAGGCAATGGATTGCCAACCTGAAAGACCGGTTACGATCATTTTATATCCACCGCTATATCCCCCATACGGATTCCCGGCAACGTGACCGACGACAATCGGCACATCGGCTTCTGCCATCATCCGATTGCATTGAACCACATTGCCCATCTCGTCGGTTCCGAAATCACAAAGGTCCAGCGCTTCAACATCGTGATTAAAGATGCGGTTGGGCCAAAATTGATCGACGATTTCTTTGCCGAGGTACCAGTACCATTCTTCTGTGGTGTTTTTCCGGTGCAGGCCCATACAACACAATAAAGAAATGTTTTCCAGCGGCGTGCCAGCCTTGAGTAGCTCTTCCACAATCATGGGGATAGCAACCTTTCTGTGGCAATTGGAGTGAACCCCACCCTTGACGCGATCAGGAAAACCGATGACCACTTTTTTGTTAGGGCCGCCGAGTTCCCTGAGGGGTGGAAAACCTAAGGGATTTTCCAGCGCTTTGCGGGTTTTCTCATAGGGGTCGACTTCCGGCGGATCGGTATAGGTTTCACCGTACCGGACAATTACCGAACCATCGGGCAATTCCACCTGCCTAGAGCCATCGCCATAGTCTAAAGAAACATCTTTCATTTAAATACCCTCATATCCTGTTTTATTTGATTTACATCCTGATATATTGACTCCCCCTAATGTTATTCAAGATACTTTTCAATGATTGACTTCAATTCATCAGGTGCAAAACCGATATCACCCGTAAATCGCGTCAGGGCAACAAGACCGCCGTCGATTGTGGGGATATCAGAAATCATTTTCGCATTTTCTTCTTTCAGCCCCCCACCATAGACAACCGCTGGGATATAACCATATAGATCTTTGACTTCCTTCTTTATCAAGGCTGATACAAAGCTGATGTAGTCCGCTCCAGGCGGCTTTTTGCCGGGGCCTATGGCCCACCTGGGCTCATATCCAATTATAATCTTCTTTGAAACAGAAAAATCCTCTGTGCCTTTTAGACTGATTTCCAATTGAGATTTAAGGACTTTTGCAATTTTAGGTTTTTGTTGATCGAAGGAACCTTGACCTCTTTCCTCGGCGGTCTCACCAACGCATACAAGCACATTCAGACCGGATTCAAGTGCTTTTAGAACGGCTTTATTAAGCAGCGAATTAATAGCGTAATTTGCCTTTTGCATTTTTTTTAAGTCACTAAGAACCAAAGAATCATATTCTGCAATCATCTCAAATTTATCTTTTCTTTCTTCAGAATGTCCAATCATGGTCCAAGTACATCCCAGGCCTGATGCTGCAGATGCCGGCAAGTTTGATGTGAATGCACCGAAATTCCCACCGGGTGCAATGTTTTCACGAAAGACACTTTGACACCCGATGTCCAATTTTTCCGATTCTGATCGCGCAAATTTATTTTTGGTTCTCAATGCCGGAATGAGTAAAGATTCAGGCAGTAGATAAGTCAAGTGCAGCCGTTCGGATTTGCCGAGTCCGAATTCGATGGTTTTCGTAATTACGGACTGAATCCATTCCTCAGGATCTGCCTGAGGACAGATGCCGCCAAATTTCTTTGGGACATCGAACCTCTTTAAATTGACGAATATTTCAGCCATTATTTCATCCCTCCCTTGGGTTTGAATGATAGCGGAAGCCTCATCGCCTTCACTATTTGCCCTCCACAATCCGATTAGGCATCGATTTGAATTGCCCGCCCTTCGTCCATAGCACGATAAGCGGCAAGTACCACCCGGATGTTCTGCCGGGCTTCCCTCCCGGTTACGGCTGGCGCTTTTCTTTTTGCCAAACATTCAAGAAAATGCTCGATTTCCGACAAGTAGCAATTGTTTATTTCAACTGCATGGGTCTTCCATTTATCATCAGCAAGAATCTTAATTTCGCCCGAGCGAACAGAGATCCAAACAGAACCATCTGTTATAAGCGCCCCATTTTCGCCATATAACTCAATACCGTTTCGTGCATAGGGAAGCGCTCCACTGGTCGCAATGGAGCCATAAGCCCCTTTTCTAAATTTCAAAACAGCCGCTATGGTATCTTCACCGTTGCAATCAATAAATAGGTTCTGGCTAAACGCACTTACTTCCTCAATGTCGTCATCGAGAATAAAGCGCAATACATCTATGGCATGAATTCCCATGTCGAACAGCACTCCACCGCCTCCGATTTCTCGATTCAGCCGGAATTGATCGGTTGTAAATTTATCACCCTGGTTTTTTTTGAACGAAGTAATAATCTCGGCCCTGGCGATACCTACCGTACCAATCAGACCGCTTGCAATCATTTCTTTGATTTCTTGATGAATTCTATGAAAGCGCATATTATGGCCGATCATCAGAGTGATGTTGTTTTTCTCAGCGGCTACAATCATTTGGTCGCACTCCTCTAGCGTGGGTGCCATCGGCTTTTCACATAATATTTGTTTGCCGCATTGGGCTGCCAAGACTGCATGTTGGCAGTGCAGAAAAGTGGGTGAGGCGACGTACACAACATCAACTTCAGGATCATTACAGAGGGCTTCGGCAGAATCATAGAATTTGGGAACTTCATGCTTGCGCGCAAATGCTTCAGCCTTGGTCTTGTCTCTGGCCATGACGGCCAACAGACGCGAACCCCCAGACAGCTTGATCGCGGGTGCAAAAACATTATCCGCAAACCGTCCGGCTCCAATTATACCCCAATTATATTCCATGGTTTCCTCCTGGCTGACAGTTAGGTTGTCTTCAATACTTCCGGATTTACGACGTGGGGAGGGAAATGTCCCTCGAGAACATCAATGATATTTTGTGCCGATAGTCTTTCGGCGTTATTAATGGCTTCTCTTGTAAAGGGCGATATATGAGGCGTTACAATAAAGTTCTCCAATTTCGTCAACCGTCTTTCAGTGGGCGGCTCTTCAAGAAGGACATCAAAAGCGGCACCGGCTATTTTGCCGGACTGCAATGCCTCATAAAGATCCTGTTCATCGACAATCCCCCCTCTGGCGGTATTAATCAGAAAGGCCGTCGGCTTCATCATTTCCAGCTGCTCTTTTTGGATCAAATTTTCGGTTTCAGGGGTTAACGGGACGTGGATGGATACGAAATCCGACTCCTGTAAGAGCTGGTTCAACGGTAAGAGCTGTATCCCATGTTCCCGGACAAATATTTTGTCAGGATCTACTTCGTGAGCAAAAACTCTCATATTGAAGCCACCGGCTCTCATGGCTACTCGTTTGCCAATCTCGCCCAAACCAATCACCCCCAATTTTTTACGCCAAATTTCCGTGCCCACGATCAGGGGCCAATGGCCCTTTTTAACCTGATCAAATGCAAACGGCACTTTTCTGGCAATAGCAAGAATCAGTGAGTAGGCCATATCAGCTACCGCATCAGAATTCATCCCCGGAGCGTTGGTAACGATAATTCCCCTTTGGGTTGCCGCTTTTACATCTATATTGTCAACACCGGTTCCAAATTTTGAAATAACTTTTAGCTTATCAGCGGTATTTATGACCCTCTCAGTTACCTGGTCAACTCCGGTTAAAAGTCCATGCACACCAGCGATGAGTTCAATAAGCTCATTTTCAGATAATCCTTTCCCCCTATAAGGATTCTTAACCAGTTCAAAACCACTAGTATTAAAGATGTCAAAGGAATCATCCGAAAGATGACCAAATATTCTTGCTGTCACGAGCACCTTGTACATAGGAATAACCTCGACTCGGATTGATATTTAAATGAAGAATGTTACCTGTTAAATTGTCATCAAACAGTTACGAAGTGAACAAAACGATAAATCTTTTAATCTTTGCCGAAAGCGTAACCGATCATCTCGGTTTTAATCGCCAATAACAATTCCTTCTGGAGTGATGTTTTGAATTGATGATTTGCCGCTGATAGCCAATGCTTTTAGCACTGTGTGGATGGTTTTACCGGCTGGGATCACGTACAGCGTATTCGGATCGACCGGATGCGGAAGGCTGGTAAAAGGTTCTAGGGCGATCGTATAGGCACGGCCGTACCAGGGGCTAATAGATTTATAATTATAACAACCCCAAAACCACAGGTATCTGAAGAGATTTTTATCCCAGACCATACCAAAACCAATCTTCTTGGTTCGATTAACAATAGCATACCATCCATCAGATAACTCTTGAAGATAATACATATTCCATATATCTGAATTCTTCGGCAATACCTTACTGAAGTCCTTTCCCTCATGAACAGGCCACGCGTAAACATTTTTTTCAGCATCTATTGCTGATTTTGCCGGAACAAAAACCAAACAATTTTCGTCCAGAAATGCCTCGCCAAAAGCCGGATGATGCCCCCACATTACACCAAGGTCCACGGCACCAAGATTTTCAATTTTTTCTTGAACAAACAGAACCGGCCTGTTTGTTTTCAAAGCCAGAACTTTTTCAACCCGAAACGGTGTTCGGATGGTGTGGGTCCAGAGTTGAACCTTAACCTCTTCCGGCTCATCCCTTATAATTGTGTAATTCCAAGGTAATCCCCACAATTCCCCGTGGTTTCCAATTTTGGCCTGGGACAGGGTAAAACCCTCTGCACCCACTGGAAAAATTTCCTGCCAGCCCCCTAAATAATAATCCCTGAAATCAATAGTATTTGGAATGGATTGGATATATTTGTACAGATTTACGTGTTCCATGGGGGAGCGCCACATGAAATCGGTATCGGTCGGCTTATAGAGGAATTCGATGATATCACTTCCCTTGTCCAACAGCACCGAGACGCGGATTTTCTCGTTTTCCAGTACCAGAAGACGAGAATTTCGGTACATTAATTCGTCAGTAATACGGCAGCCGAAATTCCGAGCCATTTTGTTTCACCATTATGTTACCGGGAATTTTATCTATTCCGGCGGTTCAGGATCTTTGTTTCTCAAGTTACCACTGGTTTGTCTTCTAAGGGCAATAGCAGTTTGGTCCCCCTGGGAACTACTTTTATACGAGGATTGCGTATACTGTTTTCGAGGTCGCCAGCATCAATGTAGGATTCATTCCACAAGTCCCAATGAATGGGTATGGTCAGTTTGGCCGCAATCTCTTCTGCCAGTTTTACAAAATCAGCCTTGTCGGGGTAAACATTCCAGCCGGCCGGATTTTTACCGAGCGGCAAAAATGCGATATCCGGTTCACACTGCTTTACTGCATCAAAGAAGGAAGGAACATATAAAACATCTCCGGGATGAAATATCTTTCCCTCTGCGGTGGAAATCAAATAAGCAACGGCCTCTTGAGCGGTTTGATCTGTTGAGGGAAAAACGAGAAGTTCTATTTCCGATAAATAGAACCGATCCCCCGCTTTAACCTCATGGACTCGGTCGTCATCGATATGAATTCCGTATTCGCCATAAATCTGCGCCAGGGAAGCTCGCGGCAGAAAATATTCAGGGCGGAGGTTTTGTTCAAATGTCTTAATAGTCATTTCATGGCAGTGGTCACGATGCTCATGGGTAATCAGGACGTAATCGACCTTGCGAATGCTTGTTGCTTCAATCTGGGGTTCAAAGCGTCTGGTCCACTGGGGATTGACAGAAGGTCCCAAAAAGGGGTCGACATAAATAATGCATCCACGGGTTTGGATGATGATTGTGGGTCCCCCTAAATACCAGACCGCGGTTTTTTCCATTTGTTGTTCAATTTCTTCTATCAATCGCATCTTTACCGTCTTATATCACTAAATGCACCTCATGGCCTCATAGAAGCAACACGGCCTTGAAATAACCTTCCTTTCTTTCCTCTATAACCCCCTGGGTGAACAATGTCTCCAATTGCTCGAGGCTGACGCGATGGCTAACCATGGGTTTGACCTGAACACGCTTGTTGCTGATCAGTTCAATGGCCCTGGGCATACTCCAGGGGCAGCCAGAAGATCCGAATATTTTCAGCTCGCGTCGATGCATATCCTGCATATCCAGACTTGCATTTTGGCTGTATATTCCAAAAACCATCACCCGCCCCTGCTTACGGGTCACCAGAAAAGTGTTTGCTAAAGCCAGTGTAGATCCGGAAGCTTCGATGCCGACATCAACTCCACGTTCATCGGTAATTCGCATGATTTCGTCAATTACATTTTCCCTGTTGATATTGATGGTAATGTCTGCACCAAGAGCCTTGCCCAATGCCAATCGGTCCTCTCTGGTT
>JASFTQ010000044.1:0-19863 GCA_050053515.1 Desulfobacterales bacterium
TGATTGCGGCCACTTTATCCATGATGTCGAACTGATTGCAGGCACTGTAATCCCCGTGGATCACCGCCGGCGCTGTATTCAGCATGACCTGGCGGCCCGTATTGATCAGGGTTTGAGAGGCGGTCGGACCGAAGGCCCACTGGCAGATGATGTCGATGGTGGCTGCGAAATTTGTCAACAGTCCTTCCAATATATCCGGATGAACCTTTAAACGTGCCCCGGTCCCAACCAGGACGATGCTTTTAAGCCAGCCGGGTGCCTGCAGGGCCAGCACCTGTACGATGGCCCCCCCAAGAGAATGGCCGATCAAAGTCACATGATCGAGATCCAGCTCAGCTACAAATGCCTCGATAAAATCCGCATAGGCAGCGACACTGTCGTGCCCCTGACCGGTGGATTGACCGTGTCCGGGAAGATCGATGGCATATATGTTTGCTTGCGGTAGATTTCTGAGATTATCCGGCCAGTTTGTATGATTGCCGCCGGAACCGTGTATCGCCAGCAGGGTTCTTTTTTGTTGGGAAGAAGTGAAAGAATAGAAAATGTTTTCCTCGGCAACTTTAACGAATGGCATTTTATTCCCTTTTTTTGCTTCGCCGGAGATTCTTTTAGAAGGACTCATAAATTAAATTCTGTTCAATGTCAACAAAGGAGCAGGGTTTTTTGGTGATTGTAACTAAAGTATTCCAAATTTCGGGTAATTAGAGTGGTCTGTCAGAATATGGGGATAAGCATACCTAAAACCATTGATATTGTTACACACGATAAATATAAAAAATTATTCATAACTCTAATTTATAATTTAAATGAATCTTATAGTTGACAAAGAAAATAAATAAACTATATTTCATTTGATAAATAAATACGATTCAGGGAGACAGTGAAATGGGAATCCGGGAAAGAAAAGAGAGAGAAAAGGAAAGAAGGCGGCAGCAAATCATGGTGGCAGCCAAGAAAGTATTTACGGAAAAAGGCTTCAACAAGGCCACCATGGATGATATCGCCGGTGAGGCGGAACTCAGTCCGGGGACAATCTACCTTTACTTCAAGAACAAAGAAGAGCTTTATGCATCGCTTTCTCTCAGAATTTTGCAGTACCTCCAGATCAGGATCGAACAGGTGTTAAATATCCCCCAATCGACACCGGAACAAAAGCTGGATGCCATGATGAAGGCCATGTATGATGTTTACGAATTCGATCCACTGGTGATTATTAACATGTTTCATTTACAATCCAGCGAAACGCTCAAGAATTTATCCCCTGAGCTTTTGTCTCAAATCAAGGACCTGTCCGCCAAATCCGTCGGGGCTCTGGCCCGGATTTTTGAGGACGGCATCAAAAAAGGGGTGTTTATCGATCAGCACCCGGTGGCGCTTTCCGATATATTTTGGGCGATGTTTTCCGGTGTCGTCTTGTGGATGACCAGTAAAAAAATCATCAATGCCGACAAGGATTACCTGAAATCGACGCTGGAAGTAGCCAACCGAATTTTTAAATCCGGTGTTCAAAAAATGTGACCGTCACTGAAACAGGCGGGTCAACTCATCGGCTTTAAAGCTGGGCCACTCAATCTCTCGGTTTTTACTCACGGCCACAATTCCGCGGCCGCCATCCATGACCTCACCGATACAAGATATCTCTATGCCGGCTTCTTTGATTTTTTTGATAAGATTTTGACTGTAACTTTTTTGGCAGCAAATCAGGAGGCTGCCGGAGCCGATGAGACCAAGGGGGTGGATATCCAGTAATCGACAAATTTTTTTGGTTTGAGGAAAAATGGGAATTTCGTCCATGTAAACCTTGATTCTGTGGCCTCCGGCAACACTTAACTCTTCCAGCGCCGTCGCCAGTCCCCCCTCGGTAATATCATGCATAGCGCTTACCCCTCGTGCATGGCCTGCAATATCAGCCTCCTCCAAGATACTGATACTGGAAAGAAAGCGGCGGCATTGTTCGATTTCACCCTCCGTCAGACCCAGGTCTTTGAGTCTGTTTCCGAACTCCCTGGCAATAATTGCAGTGCCCTCAACCGCAACGGCTTTGGTCAACAACACCTTATCACCGGGTGCAATTTGCTGCTTGTCGATCAGATTGGATTTTTCAACAGTGCCTGCCATCATTCCGGTAATGATGGGCCGGGTAACGGAATCGGTAATTTCGGTGTGGCCGCCGCATAACGTGATGCCGTATTTTTGACAAACCCCATGGAGTTCTCGCATCACCTCCCTGATCGCCGAGGCGCTGGTACCGATGGGGAACAACAGGGTGGTTAAGAACCATTGCGGTTTAGCGCCCGAGGTCGCGATGTCATTGGCATTTATCAGAATCGCGTAACGACCGATGGCTTCTGTGGTGAAGGTGATCGGATCCGACTTTAAAATCAGGATCTCCTGTTTCTCGACGGAAACTGCGGCCGTATCCTCACCGACACCGGGTTTTATCAATACGGAAGGGTCATCGAAACTGAATTGGCCCAAAAAATCCTGGAGTAGATCATTGGGTAGCTTACCTGCCGGCAGTGGTTGACCGAGCTGGATGATCTTTTCAAGCTCCTTTAGTTGGGTAATTGTAAAATCGCTTTTTATGCGAGATTGTTCCGGAACGGTCCTGTTGTCGAGAAAGGCTGTCAGAGCGCCGACCTGATTGCCGGCCAAAATATCCCAGATATAATCACCGACGATCAAAATCTGATTGACATGGGTCTTCAGTTTTTGAGCAGCCAGCATGATGCCGTCGCCGCTTGGTTTGGGCTTAACGGGATCATCCCGTGAAATGATAACCTCAAAGTCAGTCGCACTAATTTTGTCGAAGTTTTGCAGCGATCTTTCGATAGATTCGCGGCTGTTACGGCTGATGATGCCTAACCTCAGCCCTTTTGAACGCAGATGGAGAATGAGGTCCTCTGCTCCCGGATTGGGCTCGGAATTTGCGGCGGCTTCCAGCTCGAAGTGGTCCAGGGTCTTGCGTGCCTGCCGGCGTTCGGCATCAGTGGGAAGATTCTCAATAAACTCGAGGATTAAATTGTCCACCGGACAGCCGATTTTCTTTTTAATGATCGATAAATCCAGTGACTCGGGTCTGGTAAGGGTTCCATCAAAATCAAACAGGACGGCCTTGACTAAAAATGGCGAATGCTTCATTTAACAGTTACTCCCCTTGGTCGCACAAACTCAGAGCTCTGTCGCTTTACCGTTTAATATAGAATTAATTGCCCGTGCGGGTCAACCATCAACGGGCTTTTGCCCACGGATATTTGAGCAACCGCCCGTTAGGAAATGGCCCTTTCCAATTTAAGGGGGCAGGGATCCCGCATCTTGACCGGTTGGCTTCCCTGCAAGCCCCGCCTTTTAAGTGGGGGCTAAGGGAGGCTATCTGAAACAGATATCTTCCTTTCCGGGCTGCGAAGCACTGCCGAACGGCACAACCCCCGACCCTTACGAGCTGTGTCACAATTCGCAAAAAGCCGTCATTCCGGACGAATCCCGCCTTGCGAGATGAGATCCGGAATCCAGAATTTACCAAAGTCAACAGTCTATTACTGGATCCCGGCCTGCCCTGTTAAATCAACCTAAAGGTTGTCCGCAAAGCGGAATTTAACAGGGAGAGCGCCCCGCTTCGCGGGACTTGGCCGGGATGACGAATTGCGACACAGTCTCTTATGGCAGGAAGCTTCACTAAAATCGTCTCCCCTGTCCGGATTTCTTCATTATGCTTTATTTCTTGTTTTTTGTCATGCCGGAGGTGGTCCGGCATCCAGGTGGCTAAGATCATGTAATAACGATGGATTTCGGGCCAACGGGCCGAACCGGCTGCCCGGCCCTAGTTGAATCCCAAGCGATGCAAAAATTGAATTCCCTGCAACACCTGTTCGTCTGGCGTACCGGGATTCAATTCCATGACCAGTAGTGTATTGTGATGGATGTGAGATTTGAGGCAATCAAATGCGATTTCACCGGTACCCGGGACAAGATGATCTGAAAGACCGGTGGCGTCGTGAAGATGGATGCCCACAAGGTGGTTGGAAAATTTGTCTAAAAGGGATCCCGCAGGCATTAGGGTGAGGCTTTCATTGGCGTGAGCGTGACCGGTGTCGTGCCAGTAGCCGATCGGAGCGCCATTGAATTTTTCTAAAAGTATCTCAAGTTCTGTTATGTCCGGCAGCTCGTGATAATGATATCGATTTTCAACACCCAGCCAAATTCCTGTTTCTTCAGCTATGTGCGCCAGACAATCCAAGCTGTATAAAAGGCTTTCGAAATACCGGGATTTTAACCGCTCACGTTCTCCCCGTTTTTTGTGAATAAACGCCCGGGCCTCCGGGGAATTGATTTGATCCGTATAAAAATAGTGATAAAGTTTGTCCAATTCCGGATTCATGTCCACGTAGCCGCAGTGCAGAACAACTGCTCGTGCCCCCAATGCGCGGGCATTTTCGATGGTTTTGGTGGTCCATCCGATGGCTTGGCTTCTCTGTTCTTTGTCAGGATGAGATAGCAACAAGAGATCGCCACCCCCTCCTGAATCGGGCCTTATGGAAGGTATCGGAAAGAAGTTATGGATGCTGACGACTTTCAAGTGGGATTGCTTCAACGCCTCGCGGAACTGTTTGTAAAGCGTCTCACTAATGCGATAATCCAGCTCGAGCTCGGCAACCTTAAGCTTTTCAAGCAAATCGAGCAAGGTTTTACCCGTATGCGGTCTGTTCGATGTAAAGGAGGTTGAGAGGGCCAGTTTTTGCATCTAGTCAAGCGAAATAGGATTTAAGGTGGTTCACATAATAATATTCCGATGACACGGGGTCCAGGCATGGGGTAAATTTTTGTCGGCAAGCTGGTTACCTCGGTGATTCAAAGCGACAAAGGGCCGTTGCCCCAAAAAGTTTTGAAAAAGGGGCTAAACAAACATACTGATTCTTGCCATACAAATCCTGCCGAGGCGGGATTGCAAGTGCACCGTTGAAAGCACTGAAGTGCTTTGGCCTTTTCGGCAGCAATTCAAGCCACCCGCTTTGAGGGTGGTCGTTGACTCAGCCCTGCGCTTCAGTAAAGTGATTGTATGTTCTTGAGCCTGTTGGCCATATTCAAAATGTCAGTTTCGGCTCTTTTAATAAAAGCTTTCAGGGTATCGGTTCGGTCTTTATCGAAGCCTGTCACCTGGGCGACCAATTTGATTTCAATTGGGATTTTACCGACGTAATAATCGTCGCTATGCAAGATCTTCATTACCCGTGCCATGGCTTTCCTGCCGAACTTCTCCTCCGTCATGGGCATTACCGAGATGATTTTGGTCTTATCCAGGTATCCGACAAGATCCGTCACTCGAACGAGACTGACCAGTTTTTCCATGACGGCTTTGTTGATATGCTCCCGGGTGATGGAACCCTTGCGTACCGGTTGTCGAGGGGTTGCCCGAAGTACAGAGAAAGTGATCATTGAAAATGGCGTATCGTAGCGCAGAGAGCGGAATATTTCTTTCTCGATGAAAAAAAGAATGCTTCTGCGATTTAACACCCCCGGGGGCAGTCCCTTTGTCAGTTGGCGTGCGGAGGCGGTCGGTTTGGCTTCGGGTTGCTTTTTCAGGCCGGGTTTTGCCTTGGTTATTTCTTCAGATATTTTTTGATAATCGCTTTCATCAATCCCTTTTTCTTTGAGGTTGCCCCTGACCTTATTGATGATTTCTTTTAGCTCGTCTCCTTGTGTTACACTTTCTTCGAGAACCTGCAAGGCGGAAGGCGCAGCCGCGGGATTCCCATCGGCAGCGGATGTTGCCTGCAGTTTCAAGTCCGAATTCATCCTTTCCAGACATTGATCCAGGCGTACTTTGAGACGATCCTCGACTTTGTTGAGAACATCAGCATCGATATTTTTTTGCTTTAAACGGCCCATCAATTCGGATTCGACCATTGCCACCATTTTGCGGAGTTGATCACTGCCTTCTTCACCTTTTTGTTTGGCAGCATCGATGACAATATTGGACCCGACCCGCTCAACGTAATCAACCAGCAAATCGCTGAGCACCTTTTCATCACCGGTGCCTTTTCGAATTTCAGAGGCCAGATAGATCAGCTCGGCCGCCCCTTTGGGGTCATATTTGATTTGATCGATAAGATCTTCGCCGGCAACTCCGATTTCTTCAGCGCTCTTTGCGAGGACTTGCGCCAGTTCTTCGTTTTGCAATTCTTTGCCGAGCTCATTGGCCAGTTGGGCAAATTCCGAAACCGGCATCCCTTCCGCCATAAGAGCTGCCTTGAGTTTGGGCAGCAGTCGTTTCAGTTCGCCGACCTCCGGGACCATCCGCCTTAAGATTTGCCCCAATCGCGGTATGGAAATTTGACCCTTTTTGTATTCATCTTTTACCAGCTGTATAATAACGTTGTCTGTTATTTCGCTGGTCTCGTCCTGAATCATCCCCTCATTCTGATAAACGGCCCCCATGGCTTTCTGGGCTTCGATACCTTTGAGGAGTTCGTTTTTCATGTCAAAAACCGCACCGGCTAATTGCTGAAAATCTAAAGTTTCTTCACCGGAGCCGGCCTCTGCCACTTTGTTTCCGATTTGGCGCAGTTGCTGCAGAATAAGAGGTCCGGACCCACCCGCTTTGGCCGGATCGCTTTTGGAAGCCTCTTGGTCGGCATCGATCATGGCCTTTGAGAGATCAGAGGGATTTTCAAGCAGATTTTTGAGGGACAGGGATTTTTCCAGCTCCTGCATAACAACACTTTCGGCGAGCACATCCAGTCCCTTGCCCGTGGCCTGCGTCTGTGGGGTCTTTCCGGCAGGAGCAGCATCCTGTTTGAGTTTATCACGACTGACGACTTCATCGTCCGCGGTTACTTTTTTGAATATGACATGGTTGATCTTGACCTTGCTGATGCCTTCCTTGGCAAGCGCCGATTTCATGGCCTCGGCATCCGCATATCTCGTGGAATCAAAAAAAATCTTTGCAAACGTAGTCAGATCGTCAGGCTTGACACCTTTTTCAAAGGAAACCGATTGAATTTTTCCTTTTTTAAAATGCGAAAGCATACGGAAGGTGTTAATTCGCGGATCCAGGGGTTCCTCTTCGACAAAGAACTTTTCCTGAGCCATGATAAAAACAATCGGCGATAATTCATATAATCCCTGGGTAACTGCTTTGTGAAAATCTGTGGCGGATTGCTTTGTGGACGGGTGGTTGGCATCATACATTACAGCCCGATTAAACAGCATGGCAAAAGATTTGCCGATTTTGTCCGCATTCTGTTTTGAAAGGGCGGCTTTGGCCATTTTCCAGCCTTTCTATTACCCTCTAGTTCAGGTGATTACGCTGATATTGCTCGAGATCTTTCATAAATTCCCGGCAGGTGGGATAGCGCTGATCAGGATCGTGTGCCAAGGCCTTTTGTATGATCACGTCCATGTCTTTATTCAGATCGGGGCGCAGTTCTGAGGGTTTTTTTTGAAACATCCCATTTTTGTTCATTACTTTCACTTTAAGCATGTCGACTTTCGATTTAAACTGAGGAAGCGGCAATTCCGGCACCAGCACCTCAAAGAGCATCGTTCCCGTAGCATAGATGTCTGCTCGACCGTCTAGTTCCCGGCCTAAAACTTGCTCGGGGGCCATGTAAAGCGGCGTACCCTGGATCACGGGTTTGCCGCTTTCCTCTCCCCGTAAGAGTTTGGCGACTCCAAAATCGGTAATAATGGGTCTCTGGCTGTGTTTTTCAATCATGATATTTCCGGGTTTGATGTCCCGGTGAATGACTTCCTGGCTGTGGGCGTAATCCAGTCCGTCGAGGATCTGGACAAAAATTTGAATGGTGGTCTGCAAAGGGAGCACGCGTTTGGACGGCACGATATTTTTTTTAGTTGTGTGCAAAATCCTTGAAAGAGCGTTGCCCTGGATCAACTGCATCGTAAAAAATAAAAATTCTTCCGTTTCCCCCACTTCATAAATTTGAATGATGTTCGGATGGGATAAAATGGCTGCCGATTCGGCTTCCTGCTGGAAAAGTGCGGCCGATTTCGGCGTCAAAAAGGTTTTGGGCAATATTTTCACCGCTATCTGGCGCTTCAATGTCGTTTGAAATGCAATAAACACGATGGCCATTCCGCCTCGGGCCAACTCTTTCATGATGGTGGACGTACCGACCTGTGTACCGATTAAATGGTCTAATTTTATAGTTTCAATTGAAAGCATTGGCGGAACCCGGCTCCATCCGATGATTAATCTTTGGGCGTATCCATTTGATTTCTGACTGATGATTTCAAACGTTGATCCATCTGCTCATAAATGCCCTGATCGAACGTACCCAATTCCTGGGATCGTAATTTCCACGTATGCAGGCAAATTTTTGCATCATTATAATTTTCATTCAGAATCGATGTTTCAAGACATTTTAGGCTGTTTTCTATGGATTTCTGGTAGATTTGCTTCTTAAATTCATCATATTTGGCTTGATCAAATATACCGGCATCGATGGCATTGCTGCGCCATACATTAAGGGCTACCCGGGCGCTATAAAATCCATGTTTTTCAATTGCTCTTTGCAGACGCCACAGACTGTTGTAGGCTGCCCTTTTTAACTGTTTCCGTGTGATGGTTTGATTGTTTTCCGAGGCAGCGCCTGCCCAAAACCCGGAAAACATCACTGTCAATAACAAGATTTTAAGACCCAATTTGAGCAATGAAACCTCCTCGATATGGGTGGAATTTAACTATAACTTTATCAAATTATTGCAGAAATGTCGATATGGAATTGGATAATTCAGGGGTCGGCGCCTAGGTGTGAAATTCAACTAAATGATCGTATATTTCCACTGCCGTGAGCTTAAGGATGCAGGCAACCGGAATGGAAATTATCATCCCTAGTATTCCGGCCAGCTGAGCGCCGATAATGATGACGATAATGACAGTGACGGGATGAAGGTTGACGATTTTTGCCACCACCAGCGGTATGATAATGAAATTATCGATCAACTGGGCCACTGTATAAACGACAACGAGTATTATCAGCTCTAAACCGGACATCCCATTTACCAGAGCGATTAATACAGCCGGCACGGCTCCTATAATCGGCCCGAGGTAAGGTATCAAATTCGTCAAACCCGCAAAAGCGCCTAATAGAAAAGCATAAGGGAAGCCGGTAACCGTCAATCCAAACCATACTGCCAGACCGACGATACCGGCTTCCAGGAGCCTTGCTCGAATGAAATCGCCAAGTTGTATACTCATTTGATGTTGCAAATTCAGCGCAAATTCGAAATAACTGTTTGGTACCAGCGCCAGTATTTTTTTTGTGACAGCCTGACCGTCAAGCAGCATAAAGAAAGCGAAGAAGGGGGCGAACACCAGTACCGCCATGGAAGATGAAATCAAATTCGGCAGGTCTTCAAAAATGCGTTTGGAAATTGTTGTCAGGGCCGCCGCCACACTCTCGCTCGTGTCGATGTTATAAAGATTATAAGAAAAGGCATTAAGTTTTTGTTCTGTTGCCGATGCCAATTTGGTGATCCCCTCGATAAATTTGGGGAGCTCATCCTTGAAGGCCGATATTTGTCCCGTAATGATTGGAAGTAAAAGCCAGATGCCAAGCAGAAAGACAAAGGCAAATAGCAAGAATAAACCACTGATCCCGAGTTTGCGGGAGACACCGGCCCTTTCAAGGGCATTGACAATCGGTGCCAAGAGGTAATAAATAACCGATGCCAATACAACCGATACCAAAATATTTTGCGTTTTCAAAATGATCAACAGGCATAGCAAAAGCAGGCCGATGACGGCAGCTAATTTTATGTATCGTTCTCTTTTCAAAATTCCGACGACTTTCAACTTTCACCCAATGAGCGTGGTTGTTTGAGTTGATCTTCCAGCATGGAAACCCTGTTGTTGGTCTCTCTCAGGCGGCGGCCCAATACCTCAGCGAGACGAAGCGTAATTTTGACACCGGCACTGGGATTTCTCTCCAATATTTCAAGCAGATCCGGCTTAAAAAAGCCGATTAACGTTGTCTCGTCCATAGCAGTCGCAGTTGCACTGCGCCTGCCGCCTTCTTCTACCAATGACAGTTCACCGAAAAAATCCCCCTGACCCAGTTTTGTGATCACAACTTGTTTTTGGCTGCTTGCAGCTTCACCCTGGTTTTCTTCTACAGTAATATCGATAGCCCCTTTTACGATGATATACATCCCTACGCCGACCTCATTCCGGCCGAATACAGTTTCGTTTTGACGGTAGTTTCTCAAATGGACAATGTTGGCAACAAACTTAAGCTGCCTCGAATTGAGATCCTGGAAGAGAACATTTTCTTTTAATATGGTGTGAATCTCATTTTCTTTCGTCGTTCGTTTAAAGTAATTATCCCACAAATGAATTCCCATTTTTTCGATCCCGTATAAAAATTTAGAGTTGCTGAAAGTATATTTAGATCATTTCCTAATATAGTAACTGCGTTTTTGTCTCCGCAGGCCAGCCGAGGTGCCGGCTAAACATTTCTATCACGGTTGGAAGCCGCGCCCACAGATTCAACATCATTCTGCGGGAGCGGCTTCCAGCCGCGAAAAATCGGTTAAGTAAACAGTATGGTTTGACTTGCGGATAAAAGAATTCAAGCCGCAGCGTCATTTTTCGGCGTCGCTAGAGCAGGTTCAAAGGGGATTTCCAGATGGTATATCCCCTGCTCCAAGCTGGCCTGAAATCTTAGCCCCGCTTTTTCAAAGACTTTCATCATACCTTTGTTGGTAGATAAAACATCGGCGGTAAATCCCTGCAATCCTTGCTTTTTGGCCTCCGAGATAAGCATTTTATACATGTAGGAGGCAATCCCCAAACCCTGGTAGGCCTCATCCACCACAAAAGCGACATCGGCATAGGGGCGGCGCAGACTCTTGACAAACCTGGCCTCGGCAATGATGTGACCTTGACCGGGTTCACCAATCAACCCGACGATGGACGTTGTTTGGCTGAAATCCACATTGACGTATCTTTGCATCTTGGTGTGCGGCATCGTTTTGATCGGAGAGAAATAGCGGTAGTAAACAGTCTCATCCGAAAACCGATAAAAAAGTCGGCGCATTTCTTCTTCGTCTGAAGGTTTGATGGCCCGGAAACGTACATTAATGCCATTTTTGAAATTATGCGTTGCCTGTATATGGGCCGGGTATAAATGCGCGGACTTTTCTAAAAAAATCTGGTCCGGGTATAGGATTTTTTCAGCTTTGGCCTGTTCCACGAGCTTTAATCGGTCGTCGGGATGTGCAATTTCGATTAAGGCCTGTGCCCGCTCCCGCAATGTGCGGCCGTAGAGGCTGGCCACGCCGTATTCGGTGACTATCATGTCAACCGACTCTCTGAGGTTGAGTTGATTGGGAAAAGTTGCCACCGACACCCGGATATTGGGTTCTCCTCTCAGGTTTCTGCTGGGAAGGGCGAATATGGAAAAACCGCCGGATGAAATTTCAGCTCCATGCAGAAGATCCATGACGTCCCCGGGACCCGCAGTGACGTTTCCTTTGCCGACGTGGAGAACGATGCGGCCGGATATGTCCACCTTACGGGCCGGCAGCATTCCGACGAATTGGGGGTTGCGGCCAATCTGGGCCGGATCGAACACTTTATCGAGGCCCTGGAATTCCACCAGGGGATTGCGGTCGAGCCAGGCCATTAACTCCGGTGTTCCAAAAGCATAGGAGGTCAAGGATTTGCCCCGAAAAATTTCTTTGTTTCGGTTGGACACGGCACCACTCTTGACGAGATCCATGAGGGCATCGGTAAAAAAGGGCGTGTGTACGCCCAAATGTCGTTTGTATGCTAAGTGCCGCCCGAGAGCATCGAAAAGAGGGCCGATTGAAAACGCGATACAGCTTCCGTCCGGGATCACCGCAGCAACATTGGCGGCCACCTGGTCAAAGGTATCATCCACGGGCCAGCGGGAGAAATAAATCGGCGCCTCGGTGGACTCTACGAGATAATCAAAATCCGACAGGTGAACAAAGGTGTCCCCGAGGGTTTGAGGGACTTTCGGGTTTACTTCTCCGGCGACCAGCGATGCTTTTTCCATCGCAATGCGCGCGACATCTACCGCAACGCCCAAGCTGCAATAACCGGCTTCGTTCGGCGGCGTGATCTGAACGAAAACCGTATCGACCGGAATCTGACCGGATTCGATTAAATCGGGAATACCCGAAAATCGGCTGGGAATCAGATCCACCCGGCCCGTGGTAATGGCTTCACTGGCAACCCATCCGGAAAAAAAGGTTTTGAGGCGGTAGCGATTGCTGTCCAGTGCTTTCAACGATATTGCATCACCCAGACTGACCAGCTGGATTAACTCCAGATCCTTTAAATTCAGCGCCTCTGAAGTCATCAAGTATTTGACCAGCGTGCGAGGTTCGCCGACCCCCGTTCCGACAAAGATGCTCATACCCGGCTCGATTTCAGCCATGATCAGTTCCGGGGACACGAACCGTTTTTCTATGGGAAGTTTTTTTCTGTTTTTCATGATAACTTTTCTTTATTATCAAAAAATCAAAATAAGTCTATAATTATTACCTGGAATTTGCTTAATTCAAAAACCCAAGGGCAAAATTGGAACGCGATCGCGAGTGTATCACTTGTTCTATGGCGGATTTATGCCCCAGGGTCCTTCGGCCCACTGCAGGATGCCCTTCAATTCGGGTTGCCTTTTTGGGGTTAATTTGAAATTATTCTAAACGTGAGTATGAAGACTAGATTTTGGCTTGAAAAAATATTTTATTGGATCATAGATCATTGGAGCGCGCGCCGAAGACAACCCATACCGCCCCCAGAGCGTCTGCGTGACTGTAAGATCGTCTCCCACAGAGGAGAGCATGACAACCGCAGCATCCTTGAAAACACCCTCCCCGCTTTTGATGCCGTGGAAGGCAGGGGCATATGGGGGCTAGAATTCGATGTGCGCTGGACCAGAGATCTGCATCCCGTCGTTTTTCATGATAGAGACACCCAGCGCTTGTTTGGGATAAAATCCGAGATCTGCCGATTGACAATATCCGGGTTAAACACGGACTTCCCGCTGATACCGACCCTTGCGGAAGTGATTGATCGATACGGTAAGAAATTACATTTAATGGTTGAAATCAAGGCGGAGGTCTATCGCCGTCCCGTGTATCAAAACCAGATCCTGGCCGATCTTTTTTCACCTTTAGAAGCGGGTAAAGATTTTCACTTTTTATCAATGACCCCTGACATGTTTGATTTTATCAACTTCATACCGGCGCAAGCGATGCTGCCGGTCGCAGGGCTGAACGTTCGCAAGATGAGTGCTTTGGCAATTCGAAAAAACTACGCCGGGATATTAACACACTATTTTATTTTGCGGGATTCTATGCTGTGCAGGCATCAAAGGCTCGGACACCACATGGGCACCGGTTATATCGGTTCCAAAAATTGTTTGTTTCGCGAGTTAAACCGGAACGTGGACTGGCTATTCTCCAATAAAGCCGGTGAAATTCAATCAATTTGTAATTCCGTTCTGAAAGACAATCAGCGGTGAAAACAATCTATCAAAAATACGTTATCGAATTGACCGGTTGGCTTTCCTGCAAGCCCCGCCTTTTAAGGCGGGGTTAAGGGAAGCTATCTGCAGTCAACGACCATCCCGTGCCCAGCACGGGATGGCTTGAATTTTCAGCCATCGGCTGAAAAGGCAAAAGCACATCGGTGCTTTACACGGTGCACTTGCAACCGGGTGTGTGTCAATGACCATCCCATGTTTTGCATGGGATGGGTTGGATTCCCGATCCTAGAGTGGGAATACAAGAGAACATCCGTTCTCAATCATTGCGTTTGGAATCGGCTGAGAAATACACGATTTCAAACAACCACCCGGTTTGTACGGCAAGAAACAGATATTTTCCTTTCCGGGCTGCGAAGCACTGCCGAACGGCAAAACCCCCGCCCTTTAGGGCGGGGAGCTTCACAAATTAGAGCACTTAAGGGGGTACGCCTAAAAGGCGTGTATCTATGGTTAGGACGTGTTAATTTCACTTGAGGTTCGATTGATATACTTATAAATTATTGCGATTAAATAAATTTAGCCAACCACGACAACCCTTGGCATTAACGATAGTTTTTATTAGGAGAAGATATGATGCGGACATCCCCACAAATTAAAACGGCTTTGCCGGGGCCACGGGCCAGCAGTCTGATAAAACTCGACGGCACTTATGTATCACCCTCATACACCCGGATTTATCCGCTGGTGGTTGAAGATGCCACTGGGCTATGGGTTCGCGACGTTGATGGAAACGTATTTTTGGATTTTACTGCCGGCATTGCCGTCAACGCTACGGGTCATTGTCATCCTGAGATCGTCAAAGCCATTAAATTGCAGGTCGATAAGCTGCTGCACATGTCCGGCACGGACTTCTATTATACATCGCAGATCGCACTTGCCGAGAAGCTTGCCCTTATTGCACCCGGCAATGAAGGCAAACGGGTTTATTTCGGTAACTCCGGTGCCGAGGCGGTGGAAGCCGCCTTTAAACTCGCCCGCTGGCATACCAAGCGGGAGCTAAACCTCGCTTTTTTCGGCGCCTTTCACGGACGCACCATGGGGGCTTTGTCACTGACGGCCAGCAAGACAGTCCAAAAAAAACATTACAATCCCTTCGTGCCGGGAATCACGCACATCCCCTATCCCTATTGTTACCGGTGTGCCTATAATTTGTGTTATCCTGAATGTGGCATAGCCTGTGTGCACTGGATCGAGGATAATCTTTTTAGAACCACCATTCCTCCTGAAGAGGTCGCCGCTATTTTTGTCGAACCGATTCAGGGTGAAGGCGGGTATATTGTTCCACCACCCGAGTTTCACGAAGAGATGTACAAGGTGGCAAAAAAGTATGGAATCCTCTATGTGGTCGATGAGGTTCAGTCCGGAATGGGTCGAACCGGAAAAATGTTCGCCATGGAACATTTTAATGTAAACCCGGATATGATGGCATTGGCCAAGGGAATTGCCTCAGGCCTTCCCCTTGGCGCCCTGGTGGCGCGTTCCGACATTATGGACTGGGAGGCCGGCTCCCATGCATCCACCTTCGGCGGCAATCCGGTTTCATGTCAAGCCGCAATGAAGACGATTGACTTGTTGGAACAGGACCTGATGCAGAATGCCGCTGTTCAGGGGAACTACCTCATCAAAGGACTGCGGGAGCTGCAAAATAAACATGAATGTCTGGGTGACGTTCGCGGCAAGGGTTTGATGATAGGGGTGGAGCTGGTAAAAGATCGCGAAAGCAAAGAGCCGGCCAGGGTTTGGCGGACCCAGATTGTTCAGGCAGCTTTCAAAAGAGGATTGCTGCTTTTAGGATGCGGGGAAAACAGTATTCGCTTTTGCCCTTCGCTTACAGTTACGCAAGCTGAGATCGACGAGTGCCTCAGTATATTTGATGATGCCATCCAGGAGATGGCTGATAGTAAAAGCCTTTCCCAGAAATAACGGGCGGTGCCTTTTTTTTATAAATTATTGTATTCCATCGATACCCGCGAAAAAGCAGGTTATATTTTTGGCTCTAAATTATTAATGGATTCACCGAAGGAGTACCTCAATTTTAGGCACTTTAGCGCTAAAAAAAGAGCGCGCTGTCATGTGTCATCGTGTCAAAACAGGCGTATACAAGTTAATTATGCCGCTTCCTCTGTGGGAATCGTCACCACGGGCACCGGAGAATTTTTCACGACTTTTTCGGCGACACTGCCGAAACGAAAATGCCCCTTTTCGCCTTTGGTGGACAATACAACGGTGTCGACTTTTTCCTTCTCCACCAACTTCAGGATCTCCTGAGCCGGATCCCCAACGGCAACGTGTTTGATATACAACGGACATCCCTCTAAATAGTTCTGGCATATCTGCTCCAGCCGTTCTTTGGCTGTTTTTTCTTCCCATTGAATTATCTTGTCAATACGCGACTGTTCAAATTCACCGTACCAGGGTTTGTGATGGGCAATATCCTCGATGACGTAAAGAACATGAATTTCAGTGTTATATTTTTCGGTCAGGGATTTTACATAGGGCAAGGCTTTTTCCGAGCGGTCGGAAAAATCTGTCGGCCATAATATTTTTTTTAGCTCCATCGAAATCCTCCTTTCGCAAACCGGACATTCTATTCACCAGTTTTTTGATTTCTCATAAGATAAATAACTTTGGGGTTTTGTAAAGATGCTCAGCGGATGAAAGGAACTGATAAATTATAACGACTAAGGCATGGAGTCGGTTGCCGAGTTTTATTATCGTACTTATTCTAGCAAAGTACAACCGGGAATTTATTAAAGCGAGCATCAGAAATAAAGAAAAACAGATGTCCCCATGCAGAGATACATTCTAACCATATTGATCATCATGTGCAGCCAGATTTTCTGGATTTCTGAGAGCGTTTCCGTTCAAACGACGACGGATCAATTGAGCGATCGGCTCCGGGCACGGATTCAAGCAGAAGGCATCAAAAAAAAATTTATATGTCAGGGCGAATTGGTTTGTGGTGCATCGGTAATTCCAAGATTTTATGCCAATCGTGAATTTAAACCTGCCTGGTACGGACCCGCCGGTGTTTTTAGTCAGGCAGATGCGCTCCTTGCGGCGATACGGGAAGCCGCTCGAGATGGATTAAGCCCCGGCGATTATCATCTCAACCGCCTGAACGTCTTAATGGCAGATATCAGGCAAAAGCAATCGCGGAGTATCCCAGTGGATATGGAGGTCTTAGTCGATTTTGACTTGCTCTTGACAGATGCTTTTTTATTGCTGGCCTCACATCTGTTGGCGGGTCGCGTTAACCCCGAAACCATTCATGCCGAATGGGTGGTGTTCAATCCTCAAATTGATATGGCGGCCGCGCTTCAATCAGCACTCGAGACAAATCAGGTAAAGTCGGTTTTAACCATACTTCGACCTTCCCATCCCGGTTATCAGGCGCTGCGAGAGAAACTTCAGCATTACAGGATGATCTTAAAGCAAGGCGGCTGGCCGGTGCTGCCCACAGATACAAACTGGCAAAAGGGTGATCACGGGACCCGCTTTTTCTTATTGCGCAAACGGCTCGAGCTGTCCGGAGATTTTGATCCTTCGGAGTCAGGCTTGACCTATATGTTCGACGACGCCCTGGAAAAAGCGATCCGTAGATTCCAAGAACGCATGGGCTTGAAACCCGATGGTATCGTAGATGAGCAAACCCTGCTGGCATTAAATATCCCGGTGGAAGAGCGCATACGGCAAATCGAGTTGAACCTGGAGCGCTGGCGCTGGGTACCCCATGAACTTGGCCAACGTCATATCATCGTCAATATTGCCGATTTTGCGCTCAGCGTGGTGGAGGACAATAATACCGTAATGAAGATGAGAGTCGTGGTGGGCAAAGATTATCAGAAAACACCTGTTTTCAGCGAAAATATGACCTATCTGGTTCTAAATCCCTATTGGAATATACCCAGAAAAATTGCGGTTGAAGACATACTGCCCAAGGTCAAGCGAAATCCGCGATATCTTCTCCGCCGGGACATCAAAGTTTTTGAAAGTTGGAGAAAGGACGCACCGGAACTGGATCCCCTGGAGATAGACTGGTCTCAGGTTACCCAAAGCAGTTTCTCTTTCAAGTTCCGCAAGGAATCCGGACCCCGCAATGATCTTGGACAAATAAAATTTATGCTGCCGAATAAATTTGCCGTGTATCTTCACGATACACCTTTCAGGGGTTTATTCAGTAAACAGTCACGTGGGTTTAGTCATGGCTGCATTCGGTTGGAGCACGCTCTTGATTTGGCGGCCCATCTTCTCCGAGACGACCCGGATTGGACTCGAGAAAAGATTGTGGCGACCATCCGGTCTTCAGAGAGGCAGGAGGTTCGCCTGCGGCAGCCGATTGCAGTACATGTACTTTACTGGACGGCCTGGGTGAGCGAAGACGGCCTGCTGCATTTTCGAGATGATATTTACGAACGGGACGAACCTTTGGATGTTGCTTTACGGGAAAGACCACCGAAAGTTTGAGGTTCGTGTAATTAGTTTGTCTTGGCCTATATAGGCACTTTAGGTTCATTGTCATTGGAACCTAGTCTGCCTTTTGTCACTATCATTACAATAATAGCTAAAGTCCAGTAAACTATAGTCTTTAAAACTATCCAGTCAGGTAATCCTGGAATTACATCAGATGGCATTGGAAAATAATGCCAAACATGATTAGTTCCCTGGTGGAATAGCATTACCGGAATAACACTCATGCTCGATTTGAAGTACAACCAGGTCATGATGAATGACAAACCAACACTATTGATAATAAACCAGGCAAACAATATTTCCACCATGGATATGCTTTTGAAAAATCAGGTTCTCCCCCTAAAAGTAGATAAAGACTGAGCTGGAATAGTGCTACGCCAATTGATCCAAGTATTCCACCAATTAAGTACCATCCAATGTTGATACGGAAATTAAAGGTTTTGCGGAACCATTGCCATAAACCTGACCATCTTTCGGTCATCACTGTAACTGTGACTGCTGACAAGAAAGGACCGAAAACTCCAACAAAATAAAATGGGTGAAAAACTCCACTTTGCGCAAGAAGCAAGCGCACGGAAATCCCTATTATCCAACTAATAGCGAATGCAAATATAAAAAAGGCAGTCACGTTATGCTGCTTAATCCATCCAGACAGTTTTTTCATAAATTCGATTTATTAAGGCAAGACCGCCTGATATTTGTGAAGAGTTTGTAATTGAGACTATTTGTAAGAAACCATGCCGCTGAAAGTTTGTGATATTTATGATATCTGTAATTTTTTCAGGTGTGGTATTTTGCATCTCTGTTGGAGGTATCGGTAATTTTCATCGACTTGATTTGTTGCAGATATCTGCTATATTTGTAATCTATCACAGATTTTATTCAACGGGGCAGACCACCAAATGTTGTGGTCGGTATAATGTATCAACGAGCTGTGCTTTATAGCAGAAATCTACAATCGCAAGTCATTTCAGCCACATACAATATATAGACATCCTTCCCCAAAGCTGCTATTTTATAAGCGTGATTCACTCCGTCGTGTAATCACGTGAAAGCATAATCCTTCCTTCTGGAGGAGCTATGGACAAATGTTTCCCAGGGGGTAGAGGTAGCAGCAAGCCTCCAAGGGCTTTCCACGCCCTTTGGAGGTATTTGTATTAGGGGAGGTGATCCCTTGATAGAAGAGCGTGCCAAACGGAAACTGAGTGCTATTCTGAGTGCCGACGCGGTTGGCTATAGTCGACTTATGGGTGAAGACGAGGTTGCCACAGTCCAAACCCTAAAAGCCTGTCGGGAGGTCATGACATCCCTTATCCAACAGTACCGGGGCCGTGTTGTGGACTCCCCTGGAGACAACTTGCTAGCCGAGTTTGGCAGCGTGGTAGATGCGCTTGACTGCGCCGTAAAGATTCAGCCTGAACTGAAAGCAAAGAATAGCGAGCTTCCTGAGAAGAGTAGGATGGAGTTTCGCATCGGTGTCAATCTTGGTGATGTGATCGAAGATGAAGAGCGGATTTACGGGGATGGGGTCAACGTTGCGGCCCGTGTAGAGGGATTGGCCGATGGGGGAGGGATCTGTATCTCTGGGACCGCTTACGATCAGATCGCAAAGAAGCTGCCTCTAGGTTATGAATATCTAGGGGAGCAAAGGGTGAAGAACATAGAAAAACCAGTACGTGTGTACCGGGTGTTAATGGAGCCTCAAGCAGTAGGGAAAGTGATCGGCGAAAAGAAGCCCATATCAAGACATTGGCGGTGGGCAGCGGTGGCACTGACTGTAGTGGCTGGAGCCTTGGCTATCTGGAACTTTTATTTCCGCCCTCCCTTTGAGCCTGCCTCAGTGGAAAGAATG
>JASFTQ010000045.1:0-19832 GCA_050053515.1 Desulfobacterales bacterium
AGGCGTGCCGTTCAACACAGAAGCATCTCTTAACCTGGCTGACGATCAACAGTTGATGGAGATGATGGTTGAGGCCGGATTCGACGCGGTGTTCGTGGGAATCGAAACCCCTGACGAGCAAAGCCTGGCGGAATGCAATAAAAAACAGAACAAAAACCGCGACATGGTCGAAAGTGTAAAGCTTATCCAGCGCGCCGGCCTGCAGGTGCAAGGCGGTTTTATTGTTGGCTTTGACAATGACACGCCCTCTATCTTTCAGCGGCAAATCGATTTCATTCAGAATAGCGGAATTGTGACGGCAATGGTCGGTCTGCTGCAGGCCCCCAAAGGCACAAAGCTTTATAAACGATTGCAAAAGGAAGGACGCTTGCTGGGCAATATGTCAGGCAATACGGATGGCACCACCAATATCATACCACGCATGGAGCTCAAAGCGTTATACGAGGGATACAAAAATATTATGGGGCACATATATGCTCCTAAAAACTACTATCGACGCGTTAAAACCTTTCTACGAGAGTACAAATCCCCGAAAGTGGAAATCCCTCTGGATTTTCAGCGTTTTTTGGCGTTCTTTCGCTCGAGCATCCGACTGGGCGTTTTCGGCAAGGAACGCTTCCAGTATTGGAAGCTCATCTCCTGGACACTGATGCGGCGTCCCGCCTTGCTCCCGCTGGCCATCACGTTCGCCATCTACGGACATCATTTCCGCAGAATATTTGAATTGCACATCCGCTAAATTTTTTGGCAGCAAAAGAGGATTGAAGCTCCCCATACTGCAGGACGGTGCTTGCAGGGAAGCATAACGGCCAAAACTTCGGCTGCGGCATAGACTGTTTGGGAACTCAAATATTTCTTCCGGGGTGCAATATCGGTACCTCCTTTCCGGTTTTAAAATTAACACTATTTAATCAATCACCGATGAGTTGTTCGAAAATCCCAAAAAATATATTGACAATATATCATTAATATACTCTATTGCTTTTATAATTAAATAAAAACAACACTGATTTTCTCATGCCCAAAAAGAAACATCAAAATCAATCCCCTCGGCTCAGTGAAGTTGCCTATCAAAAGATCAAAGAACTTATCGTCACCTTGAAACTAAGACCCCGGGACCAGATCGACGAAAACGTCTTGGCGCAAGAACTCTCGGTGGGACGCACACCGATACGAGAGGCACTTTTTCGGCTGGTTGCCGAAAATCTCGTTGACGTCGTTCATGGGCGGGGGTTTTTTGTGCGGGACATCAGTCTCAGTGATCTCAGGGATTTGTTTGAAACCATGCTGATTTTGGAACGATCGGCCGTATCCCTGGCAGCCAGGCGCATCAAAAAAGATCAGATCGAAACGCTTCGCCAAATTAACGCAGAGTTGCGCCATGTCTGGCTTAAAAAGGACTTTTTGCAGGTAACGCTATTGAACAGCAAGTTTCATCGTTTAATCTATAAAGCCACGGATAATGTTTTTTTGTTTACATACCTCGATAATCTTCAGAGTCAAACCCAGCGCCTGGCCTATATCTGTTTCAGCAAAGAACCGGCGGCCTATGACATCAAGTCCCATGCGGAGTTGTCCATCAAAGATCATCAATCATTAATCAAGCTGTTTAAGCGCAGAAATGACCTCGAAGCGGTAAACGTGATCACCGACCATATAAAACTGTTTCAGCGCCGCGTCCATCAGTTTACATCCCCGTCGCTGGAAGGCTTGGATCTCATAAACCCCTGATCAGCGGGCTGTTGCCCAAATATTTTTGGACAACCGTCCGTCAAGGACAAAACTATGGTGAAACTGAAAGCTGTTCATGAAAATTGTTCCGGCTGCGGCACGTGTCGGCTGGCCTGCGCCATCGAGAATTTCCGGGAAGTCAATCCCTTCAGAGCCTTGCTGCGGATTCAAGGACGGTTCCCTGATCCGGGTGATTACCGCATCCATCTCTGTGACCAGTGCGGCGAGTGCGCCGACAATTGCCCGGAAGATGCCATTTATTTCGATGACAGTGTTTTTACAGTGGACAGGGATGCTTGCACGGGGTGCGGCATATGTATCGAGGTGTGTCCTTATGGCGTGATGTTTGAACAACCGCAATCAGATACACCTCTAAAATGCAACCTCTGCGGGGAATGCGCCCTTACATGCCCGCGAGGTGCCATATTGTTGGTTGATGACCAAAAAAGCGAGGTGACCTAAATGCTTTACGGATATGCAGGTACGATTTTACGTATTGATCTCAACAACGGTACCTTTCGGAAGGAACCGCTTTCTGAAACGCTGGCGGAAAATTTCGTTGGGGGCAGGGGCTTCGTGGCAAAAATTCTGTATGACGAGATCGCTCCGGGAACAGAACCGAATGCCCCTGAAAACATCTTGATTGCGGCCACCGGTCCGCTGACGGGTCATTATCTTCCGGCCAGCGGCAAAACCCATTTCGGCACCAAATCACCGGCCACTGGGGGCTATGCGGACAGCAACCTGGGGGGCCATTTCGGACCCGCCCTGAAATATGCAGGGTATGATGTTCTGATTCTGAAAGGAAAAGCCAGTGCACCCAGCTACATTTTGATAGAAGATGATACCGTCGAGATCCGATCGGCTGCCGATTACTGGGCCAAAGGGGCTATCACCGCTGAAAAGATGCTCAAAGACGATCTGGGAGATGCGTTTCAAATCCTCACCATCGGCCCGGCCGGCGAAAACCAGGTTCGCTTTGCCTGTATATCGCATGATTTTGGGCGACAGGCCGGCCGCACCGGCCTCGGCATGGTGCTGGGATCCAAAAACATCAAGGCCATTGCCGTCAAAGGCACCGGCAGTCTGCCGGTTTTCGATATTGAAAAGGCCTATGCCAAAGGCAAAGATGCCTATCAAAAAGTAACGGCCAAACCGGGCTTTGAGGGGTGGACCCCCGAAGGCACGGCAGGCATCACAAATTGGACCAACGAGGTCGGTGTGTTTCCAACCCGTAATTTTCAGACCGCCTATGCCGAACACCATCAGAACATCAACGGCAAAGCCATTCTTGAACGGTTGAAAATTACCGACAAAGGCTGCTTTTGTTGCCCCACGCCGTGCGGAAAATACGGCCACACCCGAACCCTCCTGGGAGAGGCTTACGTGGAAGGCCCGGAATACGAGACCATTGCTCTTTTCGGCGGCAATTGCGTTTTAAAAACAATTGAAGCGGTGGCCTACGCCAATTATTTGTGTGATGAGCTTGGACTGGACACCATTTCAGCCGGGGTTGTGATTGGCTGGGCGATTGAATGCTTTCAAAGGGGTATTTTGTCAAAAGACGACATCGGCCGCAAGATAGATTTTTCGGACCTCGAGACGGTGATTTATCTCTTGGAAAAAATTGCCCACCGCCAGGGAATCGGTGATCTTCTGGCTGAAGGCGTCAAGACGGCATCAGAACGCATCGGTAACGGTTCCGAGCATTTTGCGATCCACGTAAAAGGACTGGAGTGGAGCGGGTATGAATGCCGCAACGCACCGTCCATGATGCTGGCCTATCTGACGGCTGACGTGGGTGCCCATCACAATCGGGCCTGGGTTCTGGGCCACGACCTGGCCGGCTCTTGGACCAGTGTCCACGACTTGATCATCGCCGGAGGGGAGGCGCGAAGACAGCCCAAAGGCATGGTTACGGAAAAATGTGCGGGGTATGTCATCGAATCCCAGCATGTGCGTCCTGTTTTCGATGCCCTGGGAACATGCCGGCTGCAAATGATGGAGCTGGGGTTCGAGGTCGAAAACTACTCCGAGCTGTTTTATTTGATTACCGGCATGAAGATAAGCTGGCAGGATTTGCTGAAAATCTCCGAGCGCATCTGGCAGCTCACCCGCGCATTTTCGGTGCGGGAGATCCCCGGTTTCGATCGGCGTTGGGATTTTGCCCCGCCCCGTCTGTACAAGGATCCGATACAAGACGGACCGAGTCAGGGCTATTTTTTATCCGAAAAAGACATTCACAACCTGCTGACTTGGTACTACAAGGCCAGGGGATGGGATCAAAACGGCATCCCCACCAAACAAACCCTGATAGCCGCCGGCTTGCCGGAGGTGGCGGAGGATTTTGAGACACGAGGCTTATTATAATGACCCGGCTCATAAATTTTTTGTACCTGTTTGCGGTTCAGAGGTTTACCGCTCAGGGTTCAGGGTTGAGGGCAACCACTTCCCGTCAAAACGGCCAGTTTAAAGGGCAAAAATACCCCTGATTTTTACAGTTTCAAACGAGGCTAAATAACCAATATCGAATAATGAATGTCGAATATCGAAGTGAAGAACCTTTGAATCCTGAACCTCTACTTAAGGAGGATGGAAAAAATGGGAAGAATTATTACACCAACCGAGAGCGATTTCGGCAAAACCGATGCAGTGGTCATCGGCGGCGGTATCGTGGGAACCGCCACATCCTTCTGGCTGTCCAGGGCCGGTTTGGAAGTTGCTCTGGTGGAAATGCGTGACGGCCTGTCGACGCTGACGACACCGGCATCGGCGGAATGTTTTCGGGCGCAATTCACCGAACCGTCGATGGTGGCCCTGGCCAAACCGAGCATTGAGATGTTTGAAAATTTTGCAGAGGTGATCGGCATACCGGGATACAACATCTCCATCAAACAACAGGGGTATCTCTTTCTCACAGATAACGCCAAAACAGTGGAGGATCTCAAAGAAAGCATCGACCAGCTGCACAAATTGGGCATTACGGACGCAGAATATTTGGAACGCGATGAGATTATTTCCCGGTTTCCGTTTGTCTCCCCCTCGGTGTTGGCTGCTAACTTCAGACAGCGCGATGGCTGGCTGTCCTGCCATGAGACCACCCAGGGATTTGCCAAGGGTTGTGACGCCAAATTCTTCATCAACACCAAGGCCACGGGGATTCAAACCGATGATAAGGGGGTCTGCGGGGTGGAAACCAGTCGGGGCATCCTTCAAACCCGTATTGTGGTAAACGCAGCCGGCCCTTTTGCGGCAGATGTCGGGCGGATGGTCAATATGGATCTGCCGCTGGAGCCGGTTCGCCGACAAAAAGTATTTATTCGAACCTCTGTCGAAGTCCCGCAAAATGCGCCTTTTACGATTGACGTCGACAACAATTCCTATTGGCGCCCTGAACCTGGGGGTGTGATTATCGGTTGGGTGAATCCGGACGAGCCGACCAGCCGGCCTTCCGAAAAAGTTCATACCGACTGGGAGTTTCCGGCCATCACCCTCGAAAAGGTAAAACGCCTGACGCCGTTTTTCCAGAAGGTCGAAAAAACCGTCAGGCAACCCCATATCAATACGTCTGCCGGATACTATGTTTATACACCGGATGACCAGCCGCTGATCGGGCCTGTTCCGGAGGTACCCGGATTTTATGTCAACTGCGGCTATTGGGCCGGGGTCATGCTCTCTCCCGAGGCAGGCAAGCGAATCGGCGATCTGGTTGCCGGAAAGCTGGACCCCCAGGAGAACCCTTTGAGGCCGTCACGATTTAAAGAGGGCCTTGGGGAAAAAGGTAAAACCCTCATGAGTCATTGAACCGGATATCGGCAAAATCAGCATGGACCTTAAGCGACCTCGCCCTATTTGCAGTTCTGCTTTCCACCCCCAGGTGATCCCACAATTAGAAGAAATCGCCATGAACCGCCTCAACATCGAAGTGGAATTCGATCCCGCAAACGACGGTCCCGAGAAGGCCCGTCACCGCGAGTATCAGGCTGTTGTAAAAAGTGTCCGTTTTGTCCGCGATAAGTTGGGTCTCGGCTAGAAGTATTTACTTCCAAAACCACTCCGGTGGCGGTTTCACACTATCAAACGCATTGAAATCGAAAGATATTTTTACTAGCGACAAAGCACTCCGAACCGGCGAAGCAAACAGATCGGGCTCAAAGAAAATCTATGAAAAGCCAATGATTCACTTTCTGTGATCCCTTAAAGTTGGTTTTGTATCTGAAAAGGGTGGAATCTCTCCAGATTAATCCTTGACAACACCCTTGAGGATGCAATAAGGGTAAAGCATCGATAAATTTTCAACTTATCTCCAGCTCATAAAAACCAATCAGAATTTTTGATAAAACAAATTTCAATCAATTCAACCGCCGAATGCGCTTTACCATAAAATAACCTAAAAAGACTTAAGCTCTAGCGAAAAAGTTTTACTTACGTGGCCTCCGGGGTTTACTTGATTCTATCCTCGGGCGACAAAGGCTTATCCCACTGAAAGCTCAGTGGCGGATGCATTATGTATAAGGCCAAAACCAAAAAGCAAAACAAAAGGAGGACAGCATGAGTAAGAACGACACGATTCACCCGGCAATTTACGATCTGAAAGTCGACTTGGACAACGGGAAACTCACGCGCCGTGATTTTCTCCGATATGCCACGTTGCTGGGGATGTCGGCCTTTGCGGCCAGCCAAATGGCAGGCCTGATGTGGCCAAAGAAAGCGCTTGCCGCCAAACCGGTACGGGGCGGGGTGCTCAAGGTTGCCGGCCAGGTTCATAAGATCACTCACCCGGCCCAGTTTTCGTGGGTCGCACCAACACAGGTGGGGCGTCAGATCGCCGAATACCTCACCTTTACCGACGGCAAAAACATCACCCATCCGTATCTCCTAAAAAACTGGCAAGTTGACAAAGACCTGAAGACCTGGACCCTCAACCTCCGACGGGGGGTCAAGTGGAACAACGGGGATACCTTTACGGCCGATGATGTGATGTTCACATTCAAACAGTGGATGGACAAAGACGTGGGCTCCTCCATGCTGGGACTGGTGGGTGAATACCTGGACCTGTCAGGGATCGAAAAAGTTGATCGGTATCAGGTCAAACTCCACCTGAAAAAGCCCGAGATTGCCGTCCCCGAACACCTCTTCCACTACCCGGCGCTGGTCTTGAACGCTAAGACCTTTGACGGCGACTTCATCAAAAAACCGGTGGGAACCGGCCCGTATACCCTCGAAAGCTATCTGCCGGGTGAGCGCGCTGTGATCAAGCGGCGCAACGACTACTGGCAGAAGGGTGCCGACGGTAAACTGCTTCCCTATATGGACGGCATGGAATTCATTGACATGGGAACCGAAATGGCCCCCCAGATCGCCGCTATCAAAGCCGGTGAGGTCGACATGGTCGACCTGGGCGATGTAGCCGGTGTGGATGTTTTCCAGGCTTTAAGAGATGATCCCAACATCCAGTTCATACCGGTGACGAGTGCCTCCACCCGGGTCCTGCGGATGAGGGTCGACCTCAAACCCTGGGATGACAATCGGATCCGGACAGCCTTGAAGATTTGTCAGCACCACGAAAAACTTTTGTCGCTGGTTTATTTCGGCGAGGGTCTCCAGGGCCAGGATTTCCACGTCTATCAGCTCCATCCCGAATACTGTGAAAAACCGATACCCAAGTACGATCCCAAGCGCGCCAAGAAACTACTGAAGAAAGCGGGCTACCCCAAGGGAATCGATGTCAATTTGGCGGTAGGCACGTGGCCGGATGTGGTGCGCTATGCAGAAGTTCTCAAGCAGGATGCCGCACCGGCCGGCTTTAGGATCAATATTCAGACCATGCCCACCAGCCAGTACTGGGAGAAATGGACCGAGGTCGATCTCGGTATCACCCCCTGGATGCACCGACCCATCGGTACCATGGTACTCAATCTGGCCTACATCACCGATGATCAAGGCAAGCCGGTGCCCTGGAACGAAACCCGCTGGTCGGACCCTGAATTCTCTAAACTGCTCACCGAGGCCAACGGGCTGATCAATGTGGACGAGCGCCGCAAGGTTTTTTGCAAACTGGAGGACATCCAGCAGAAGCGTGGCTCCATCGGCATCCCCTATTGGCGAAACGCCTGGTATTGTCTGAGAAAAAAGGTCCAGAACGTGAAAGGCGTGCCTTCCTTATACATGACTTTCAATGAGGCATGGCTCGCGTGATGCAGAAATCATACGGCTCAGGCGATCGAACTGCCTGAGCCTCTCTCATTCGGAGTTGTTTTGTCAAGTTCAGGGGGTTTGAACTCTGATATTGCATGGAGAAAGTCGGGGTAAATCATGGCAAAATTTATCGTAAGACGTATTCTATTGCTGCTGCTCACCATGGTTCTGGTTTCAATGGCCGTCTTTTTGATCACCGAATCCTCCCCGGGCAATGTGGCCCGTAACGTTTTGGGCGCCTTCGTCACCCCGGAACAGGAAGCCTCGTTTCTGGCTCAGGTGGGCCTGGATAAACCCGTTTATGTCCGGTATTTGCACTGGCTTTTCGGCAGCGACTGGTTGGCCTCACGCAAAGTCGGCTTGCCGTTGAAACGCATCACCACCGAAGATGGTTTCGAAGAGTGGTGGGCTGTCCGGGATGATGGCGCCCTGGTGCGCTGGAAACTCGACGGTGAAGATCTGTATGCTATTGCCCGGCTTCGATCGGCGGGTGTCGACACTAGATACAAAAACAACGAAAAATGGCAGACGGATGCGACCGGCAAGAGCACTTTCTGGGGCGTTGATGATGCAAACCACGTGGTTCGCTGGGAGAAAGGAGCGGATCAAGAGGTCTGGACGTTTATCGTCGGAACCGGGTGGAAAAAAACCACCGGCGGCGCCATGGAGTACATCCCGTTGAAAAAGGGGTTTGTCCGCGGGGATCCCGGGGTTTCTTTCAGAACCGGTCGACCGGTTTCCAAGAGCATCTTCCTGCGTCTGCGCAATTCACTGGTTCTGGCCGGAACCGCCTTTGTCATCGTCATGCCGCTGGCCCTGTTCCTCGGCATGCTGGCGGGCCTGAAGGAGGGAAGTATTCAAGATCGGACGCTTTCCATCGGCGGCATGATGTTTTCGGTGACCCCTGAGTTTGCCACCGGAATCTTTCTGATCCTCATCATGGCCGTCTGGCTGGGACTGGTTCCCGGGGCAACCGTCATCGGTGAAAAGGCGCCCTGGGAACGGCCGGATATGCTCATCCTGCCCGTGCTGACCCTGACGCTGATCGAACTCGGTTACATCCTTCGGATCACGCGAGCCAGCATGGTGGAGGTGATGAAGTCACCGTATATTCGTACGGCCTATCTCAAGGGAGTACCGTATTGGCGTATCGTGTTCAAGCACGCCATACGAAATGCCTTGATGGCGCCCATCACGGTCATTATGCTGCACGTCAACTGGCTGATGGGCGGCATCGTGATCGTGGAGGTGGTCTTCGGCTATCCCGGCCTGGGCAAGTACCTGTTGGATTCGGCCATGTTCAAGGACATCAACGCCTTGGAAGCCGGGGCGATGATTCTGGTGTCGGTTGCCGTACTGACACAGCTGGTGGCAGACATAGTGTATACGTTCCTCAATCCACGGATACGTTATGCCTGACTGCGGCTCGATAGGGTTCATAAAAGTCGGAAAAACGATGATCCGGATTCTATGTATGTTACAGATGCTCGATGCTTGATACTGGATTCTGGATAGTTCGGACTTTACCTCATAACGCTTTGAACGAGCATCAAGCATCCGGTATCGAGAATCAGATTTATTTTGGCCATACGTAATTAAAAACTCACATGCCAAAGTATATGCAGTTAGATCGCATTCAAAATTAATCGAGGAGTAATCATGGCAACAGCTGAACAAGTTACAGCACCCCCTAAGGTTGAGGCAAGGCCCGGCTTCTTCAAGCGCGTGTGGGCCGGGCTTTCCATTCTATATTCATCCAAAATAGCGCTGGTTGGATTCGCCATCGTCATGTTTTGGGTGATCACGGCTGTTTTTGCCCCGCTATTCACACCATACACCCCCTTGGAGCAAGACTGGAAAGCGCCCAATCAGGGTCCTTCAAGTGAGCATATTCTGGGAACCGATGAACTGGGGCGTGATCTATGGTCCCGGCTCATATACGGCGCACGGGTGGTCTTGGTCTATCTTCCTGTCTCGGAAAATTACTGGATACCCGGGGGAACGGCCCTGTGGGGGGTGTTCGTAGCCCTGATCATAGGATCGACGCTCGGGTTGATCGGCGGTTATTACGGTGGATGGATTGATGAAATCATCATGCGCCTGCTGGACGCCATGATGGCGGTTCCAATTATCCTGCTTTACCTGATCATCATGGCGGCGCTGGGTGCCTCGGCCATGAATGTGGTCATCGCCATCACCATTGTGGGCACACCCGGGATTGCCCGGTTGGTGCGCAGCCTCACCATGGACATTCGCACCCGGGAATACATCCGAGCGGCCGAAACCCGGGGCGAGAACCCGTGGTACATTATGTTTGTGGAAATCCTGCCCAACGCACGGGGTCCCATCATCATCGATGCCATGCTGCGCGTGGGCTATGCCATCTTTGCCATGGGAACGCTGGGTTTCTTAGGTCTTGGCATTCCACCACCGTCCCCCGACTGGGGCAGCATGGTGGCCAAAGGGCGCGAGTTTATCCTGACCGGCAGCCCCTGGGCTTGCTTGTGGCCTTCGATAGCCATTGCTTCATTGGTTGTGGGATTGAACCTGCTGGCCGACGGGCTGCGGGAAGAGTCGATGCGCTATCAATGATAACGTCGGTCGTCGGTAGTCCGTGGTCAGTTGTTAACGGGCTGTTGACCAAACACATTTTCGCTGGGTCTAAAATGTTTGGGCAACAGCCCCTAATAAAAAAAATAGAGGGGACCAAAACCCTTTATTATCGAAAGGACAACCACTTCATTGAAAGGTGGATAAAACCCATGCAAAATTCCAGTGTAGCAACGAACAACTCTGTTCTCGAGATAGATAATCTCCAAATCAATTACGAGACCCGCAAGGGTGATGTGGAGGCCATCCAAGGCGTTTCCTTCAAGGTCGGCGAAGCCGAAACCGTCGGCCTGGTGGGCGAGTCCGGATGCGGTAAGAGCACGATTGCCTTTGGGATCGTCAATTTTCTGGGTCCCAACGGCAAAATTATGGATGGCAGTATCCGCTTTCAGGGCAATGAACTGGTGGGCCGCTCCCAGGAGGAGCTCAAGAAGCTTCGGGGGGACAGGATCTCGATGGTGTTTCAGGATCCCATGCAGGCGCTCAATCCATCGGTGCGGCTCGGTGAGCAACTTTCCGAGGTTCTGACCTGCCACCAGGATATCTCCGAGGAAGAGGCCTGGGAAAGATCCATGCAGATGCTCAAGCGGGTGAATATGCCGGATGTCGAAAATGTTATGGTTCGCTACTCGCACCAGATTTCCGGTGGACAGCAACAGCGGGTGGTCATCGCCATGGCCATGCTCAACAACCCGGCGTTGATCATCATGGATGAACCCACAACGGCCCTGGACGTTACCGTCGAAGCGGCCGTGCTGGACCTGCTCGAAGAACTCAAAAGGGATTTTAATGCCGCCAATATCTTCATTACCCACAATTTGGGCGTAGTCTCACGGGTGAGTGATTATCTCTGTGTCATGTATGCCGGTCAAATGGTGGAAAGCGGAGCCTTGGGAGAAATTTTTCGTAACCCCCGGCACCCCTATACCATGGGATTGCTGGCCTGCGTACCCCGCCTGGGCGACAGCAAGCTTGAGTCTTTGCTTCATCCCATCCGCGGCCGGGTACCGCCGCCGGCTGAACGGTCGAAGACCGAGTGCATCTTTGCGCCACGCTGCGATTATGTCACCGATGACTGCCGCAAGGCCCGTCCGGACTTCACCGAAGTTAAGCCCGGACACGTCGCGCGTTGTATCTACGCCTTGGAAATCGAAGACCGCACCCGAACCCGAAAAAGGCGCAAAGTGAAAACCGCACCGGCCGAACCCGAAAAACCCCTAGAAGATTTGTTGAACATTGACCAGTTGAAGGTCTACTACCCGCAGGAGTCCAACTCGGTGGTCAGCCTTTTTGGTTTGGGGGAAAAGAAATATGTCAAGGCAGCGGATGACATCAGTATTCGCGTGGCAAGGGGCAGGACCCTCGGGGTTGTCGGCGAATCCGGCTGCGGCAAATCAACGCTGGTTAAGGGCATTATCGGTCTGGAGCCGGTAACCGACGGCCAGGTGCAATTTTTAGGCTTTGATGCGACCAAGTCCGTGTCCGTGCGGGATACCAAATTGATAAAGGAAATGCAAATGGTGTTCCAGAATCCCGACTCCACCCTGAACCCGTCCTATACCGTAGGATATCAAATTGCCCGGCCCATTAAGCGATTCAAGACCGTGCCGCGCAATCAGGTCAGAGCTGAGGTCATAAGGCTTCTCAGGGCAGTCCGTCTGTCGGCGGCTTACTATGAACGCCTGCCCAGGCAGCTTAGCGGCGGTGAAAAACAACGTATTGGAATTGCCCGGGCCCTGGCCAGCCGGCCGGACTTGATCATTTGTGATGAGCCGGTTTCTGCGCTCGATGTTTCAGTTCAGGCGGCCGTTATCAATCTTCTCCTGGAGATCCAACAGACATTCGGATCCTCCATGATTTTTATCGCCCATGACCTAAGCGTCGTGCGTTTTTTCTCGGACGATATTGCGGTGATGTACCTGGGGCAGGTGGTGGAAATCGGTCCGGCCGATGCCATTTACGCCCCCCCCTATCACCCTTATACCGAAGCCTTACTGTCGGCAGTGCCGATACCCGACCCGGATGCAATACAAAAGGAGGTTCGCCTCAGCGGCAACGTCCCCAGCGCCCTCGACCCACCGGAAGGGTGTCGTTTTCACACGAGATGTCCCCGGCGCGCGGAATTGCTGCCCGACGGCGGAAAAATCTGTGAAACGGAAATCCCTCCCTGGCGCACCGCGCAAAAGGGGCATCGGATCCTCTGCCACATCCCTCTCGAGGAGTTAGCCAAGATTGAACCGGTGGTACACGTCAGTGAAACTTAGCAAGCGGTTCAATCGGTCCTGTTCAAAGGCGGCCTGCGGTCGTCCTAAAAATGAAACAGAAGAAACCGGCTTTTCAGCCGGTTTCTTTATGGCCGCTTTAATTATATTTGACCCGTTAGGATAATTTTGCTTCCATTCATTTGACCGCAACCACCGGGCAGGGGGCCTCTAATATGACATACTGGGCGGTGGAACCAAAAACGAACTTTCCGACTTTTGTCCTTTTTTTAACCCCGATACAGATCATATCGATGCCATTTTCGACTGCAAATTTAACCAGATCTTCGCCTGCAGAAAAGTGACTGACCAATACGTGGGTTTCACAGTAAATATCATCTATGTTAAAGGGCGTTCTGAGATACTCCAGTTCACCTTCAGCTTTTTCGATATCTATTTTTTCCAACTGATGACTTTGTTCCAGGGCGGTTACAATATAAATTTCGGCATCAAACCCATTGGCAAGTTTTTGGGCCATTTTCAAAGAGTTTTCAGCCGCCGGCGATCCGTCATATCCAACCAGAATCTTCATAGCGGTCTCCTTGATTGCATCGTTGTCCGTCGATGCTCAGAATTGTAAAGTGAAGGTGTTACAAAAATTTCTGTTAAGCAATCATATCGACTTTAGATTGTCTATTTATACTTTAAATCGGTCGATTCGGTTCTGAATTTTCTGCTGCTTTTCTTGCGGCATAGGTGGCGCCTGATACTCTTGTGTTAGGTCTGCCAACCGCTGTTGGGCACGCTGCAAAAGGCGCCGACGCCCGCTTTGCTCCCATTTTTCAAAGCCCATTCGATTGAAAAGCTTCGGCCGCCATTGGGTGGTGCGCAGGTGCTCCAGCGTATGGTCGTGGGTGATGAATTGCTCTCCCGATGCGACTTCTCGGATGACATTGACAGCCAATTGTTCGTCGCTTACCGGAATCCCACGCTGCATTCTGCGAACCTGGCCGATGATTTCATCTAGGATTACTACCATCTCCAGGCTGCCGGTGCGGCCAAAATCCAGATAGCCCAAATCGTGATTCAGGTTGGATCCTCCCATGGCAGCCATGAAGGTCAGTAGTCCGGCTTCAAAACTGGCTTGCTCGTCCGGAATTTGAGAGTCACTGGTTCCGGCGTACCCCCAGTTGGGTAAATTGTAATAATGGCTCATTTCCACAATGGCCATATACGCCATGAGATATTCCGGTGCATTATAGGAGCATTGACCGGTGGCCATATCCAGAACGGCCGGGCCCATGCCCATAAGAAACGGAGCCCCTTCAGCCTTCAACTGGTGGATGACCAGGCCGCACAAACATTCGGCCAATCCTTGGGCAACATGTCCGGCAGGGGTCATCGGGGCCGTCGAGCCGGCAATCGGGGCCGGCGAATAAATCACCGGGATCCGTTTTTCGGCACAAAAAATGAGCTTGTCGAGACTGTCTGCAGGGTGTATCAGCGGGCTGATGGGTTCAACGTAATGAATAAAGTAGGGTTTGTCGCGCAGTGTGTCATCGCCATCCCGGATGATTACAGCGATTTGCCACATTTCATGCAGATCGTCACGGCATTCAGCCGTGCAAACAATCGGCTTGATCGAATGGGTTGCCATGGCCTGAAAACTCAACAGATAGGCGCGTGCGGGGATTATATCCGATGGATGGGCAAAGGACATAATAAAATCTATATTGGGCAAGGCATCTGAAACTCGAGCGGCTCGTACGACATCATCAAGAACGCATTGATGCCGCTCCATTTTTTTTGAGTCCAGCGAATAGATAAGATCCGATCCGGTTCCGAAATAAGAACGATAACCGCCGAGATCCATCACACGGTTTTCCTGGCGGTCGTAAATCGCTATGTTTTCAGGGGCACTCTTGACGGCTTGTTCCACCAGTTCGGCAGGAATTTTGACCGTGCCACCTTGCGGAATTTGGCAACCGGCTTTGTGCAAAAGCGCCAGGGCTTCATCATGCATGATTTTCATGCCGATGTCGCTTAACACTTCCAAAGCTCCCCGGTGAATGCGGTCTTTGTCTTCAGCAGACAAGAAGGACAGCTTCGGCCTAACGTCCAGCTCATTTACAGCCATAGTAAGAATCCGTGATAAAAAAATAGTGCTTGGCGAATCGCACGAGCTGATGAAGTGAAGCTCCTCGCCATAAACGACGGGGCCTTCAAGGCCGCAAAACAGGCGAAACACCAAACACTGAAAGTCTAAAACTGAACTTATCCCCTGGACGGGAATAATTTGAGAATCACTCTAAGCCGCTGTTTCGGTGGGGAAATCGACCGCTGAAATAGAAAGTTCTGCCAATTTTTCCGGGGTTGGAACCCCCCATTCATCCCAACCCATGACGCTATAAAATTCCTTGATCATGGGTTCCATCCATTCTTGAGGCTTGGACGGTTTTTTTCCGGAATTATATTCTTCATCAAAAAACATATCCGGGAGCCGATCATCCGCATCACTGGCTCCCTGTTTCAGATTAAACAGCCTTTCTAGGTTAGCAATCTTTTCCCCAATTGCAAAAAGCTGTGAAACATTCACCTGCCAGCCGGTAAGCGCGGCGGTGAGGTCTGCTTCTCCAACAAGGTCAAAATTACAAATAAGACACAATGCCGGCACCTTACACAGACCAAGGCTGTCCAATACACCGCCCACAATCATCGCCCGTCTGACCAATTGGGCCTTTCCATAAATTGAATACAGCTCCACGGCTTGAGGGGTGTCGAATACCCTGGAAGCCTGTTCCGGCAACCATTTGTACTCCATTGTGGCATAGATATCGGCAAAATCCGCCCCGCGGCTGGAGACCGAATATCCCAATGCGGTTCCCAGGATGTTATAAGGATGGTAACCCGCCATTTCGAGTCCTTTGACATGCGGCGCATATCTTTCGGCGCCTCGCCCGATAGACTGGGCTGCCCTGCGAACCCCCTGAGATAAGATTGCTCCCAGACCCTCTCCGGAAATCATTTGCCGGATCAGTTCTTCCATGGCAGTTGCATTTCCCCAGGTCAGGTCGAGACCACCGGTATCTGCCATCGTCAGGATACCACGCTCATAGAGATCCATTGCAAAGGCCACGGCATTTCCGGTGGATATCGTGTCCAGGCCCAATCGGGAACAAAGATTGTCCAGCATGACCAGCGCTTGAAGATCTCTCAGGCCACATTTGGCGCCCAGAGACAGCATGGATTCGAATTCCGGCCGGACGGCTCTCACCGGCTTGCCAGCGCCGGTGCGAAACTCAAGGTCGGCTTTACAATGCACCGGACAATGATAACAGCCATGCGAACGGGTGATATTCTTTGCCAGGTGCTTGCCGTCGATAAGATCTGCTGCTTCAAAGTGATTTTGTCGGTAATTGTGGGTCGAAAGAATACCCAAATCATCGGCCCACTTCACGTAACCGGCCCCCCCGTGCTTGACAATGCCTTTATAGTGCGGAGAGTCTTTCATCTGTGAGACATATTGCTTGATCGCTTCGCGGCCATTGGATTTGGATCGAGAAGGTTTCTTTTGTTTCTGCCCTTTTATAACAATGGCTTTGAGGTTTTTTGACCCCATCACCGTTCCCATTCCCGTGCGACCGGCGGCATGATCCCTGTCTGTCATTATGCAGCCAAAAAGTGTTCCGTTCTCCCCCCCGGGCCCGATGGTCATAATCTTTAATTTATCAGTGCCTAAATTGGCCTTGATGCGTTCTTGGGTTTCCCAGGTATCCAGCCCCCAGAGTGATTGGGCGTTTCGAATTTCAACACGATTACCGGCTATCCAGAGATAAACAGGCCTCGGCGCGCATCCCCGGATGATCACGCTTTGAATGCCGCAAGACCGCAGTTTGGCTCCAAAACCGCCGCCGACGTTTGAACTGCCAAGCAATCCGGTGAGAGGGGAAAGCGCATTGATATGCAGCCTGGCCGATGCCGGAGCGGCAGTTCCCGTCAGCAAACCGCAAGAAAAGATGAGAATATTAGCGGGACCCAAAGGATCGATCTCTGCCGCCAGGTTTTCGTAAAGAAACTTTACATTAAACCCGCGGCCCCCCAAATACTCCCTGGCCAGTTTTTCCGGATAAGGAGTAAATTTCCAACGCCCCGAGCTCAAATCAATATCTAGAATCTGCCCAAGCAACGCCATGGCCTGTCGCACCTCCCCGGCAAAAACAATCCCTGCCTTTCAGATTAAAATCTACGAAAGTCTAACTTATATTTAAACTTGAATTTTGTGTCAACAACGATTACAAATTTGGCTATTTCACCGAAGATGACCCACTTTTGATTCGACTGCCGACAGTATTTCATCACTCCGTAACAACGCCTTCATTGACCTTAAATCCTCGGACAAAATGCGGTCGCCGTCGAGAGGGGAAATTTTCTTCCGGATAGCCCGATATGCCGCCAGGGTGCCCTCCCCGGGTTTCAGATTGGTAAACAGGTCCAGTGCCTGGGCGGCACATAAAAGCTCGATGGCAATGACGTCTTCGGTGTTTCGCACGATGTCGCGGCATTTGCGGGCGGAGATGGTGCCCATGGACACATGATCTTCTTTATTGGCCGATGTCGGAATGGAGTCCACACTGGCGGGGTGTGAGAGCACTTTGTTTTCCGATACAAGGGCAGCCGCTGTGTACTGGGCAATCATGAAACCCGAATTCAGACCGCCGTCTTTGACCAGGAAGGCCGGCAGTCCGCTGAGCATCGGATTGACAAGTCTTTCGATACGGCGTTCGGATATGTTGGCCAGCTCGGAAACAGCCATACAGAGAAAATCCATGGCCAACCCGACGGGCTGGCCGTGAAAATTGCCGCCAAGCAAAAAATCCCGGGTATCGTGGAAAATCAGAGGGTTGTTCGTCGAGGCGTTCATCTCTGTTTCCAAAACTTGCCGGGCGTAGAAAATGGCATCCCGACTGGCACCGTGCACCTGGGGTGAACATCTCAAGGTGTAAGCGTCCTGAATACGCCCGCAATCCTTGTGAGAGGTGATGATTTCGCTGTTTTGCGTAATTCTTTCCAGGTTATCCGCAGCCGCAGTTTGCCCTGGATGGGGCCTCACCCGGTGGATGCGGGCATTGAATTCCGTTCGGCTCCCCATGAGTACCTCCAGACTCATTGCCGCTGCGATATCAGCAAGCCTGGCAAGACGAATAGCATCAAAAACTGCCAAAGCTCCGATAGCCGTCATAACTTGAGTGCCGTTGACCAAGGCCAGACCCTCGGCTGCTTCCAGCTGAATAGGCTTCAGGCCACATGCTATCAGAGCTGCATCAGAACACATGGTGCGGCCCTGGTAAATTACCTCGCCCAGGCCGATGAGCGGCAGGGCGAGATGCGCCAGTGGTGCCAGGTCGCCGCTGGCCCCTACCGATCCTTTTTCGGGAATAACCGGACAGACGTTACGGTTGAGAAGCTCTGTCAGGAGGCCAACGGTTTCCAGACGGATTCCGGAATGTCCCCTTGCCAGATCCTTGATGCGCAGTGCCATGATCGCCCGGACCGTCTCCTCGCCCAGGCAGTCTCCGACACCGGCCGCATGACTCATCAGGATATTTTGCTGCAGCCGCCGGGTGTCTTGTTTTGAAATGGCCACGTCGCTTAGAGCACCGAAACCGGTCGTTACGCCATAAATGGTTTTTTCCTCTTTGACCCATTGCTCGACCAATTTCCGGGTGCCGGCAATTCGCTTTTGCGAGTTCTGAGACAATTTCACCCCGGCACCACGTCGAGCTATAGCGACCAGGTCTTCAAGGGTCATGCCGTCATATCCTATCTGCACTTCACCCATAAGTAGCCCCTTTTTAACGAATCTATTGATTTTTATGGACTCCGGCGATTTTAGTATAATTGCCGATAAATTACAATGTCCGTGCATCTTTCGGTTGACTCTAAATAATTGGTATGATGAATGAATAATAAAATACCCCGACCCCTTATCAAATTAATTATAAAATTTTCGAACGCCAAAGCAAAGAAGGTGTGCCATGATAGCCAATAACGATATCTCAAAGGCCATGACTGTTCGTATAGAGGACATCTGCAAAAAATTGCCGAGTCCGGTTGAATTTCAAAAAGGAATTCGCCGGGCCCCTAAAAGGAACTTTACCCTAACACAAACCGAGACGGCGCTGGCCCTTAAAAATGCCCTGCGCTATGTTCCCGAAAAATGGCAATCAACCCTTGCGCCCGAGTTTTTGGATGAGCTTTTAACCCGGGGGCGTATCTACGGCTATCGTTTCAGACCAAAAGGATCGATCCGGGGCAAGCCCCTGGATGAATATCGGGGGAACTGTATTGAAGGCAGGGCGTTTCAGGTGATGATTGATAACAACCTGGACTTTGACGTGGCGTTGTACCCTTATGAATTGGTGACCTATGGCGAGACCGGACAGGTGTGTCAGAATTGGATGCAGTACGTTCTTATCAAACGCTACCTGGAAATTTTAACCCGCGACCAAACTCTGGTGGTGGAATCGGGCCACCCGCTGGGGTTGTTGGCCTCCTCACCCGGAGCCCCTCGGGCCATCATAACCAACGGTTTGATGGTCGGTGTGTTTGATGATCAGGAAAACTGGCACAGAGCCACAGCATTGGGGGTGTCAAATTATGGCCAAATGACTGCAGGTGGTTGGATGTACATCGGACCCCAGGGAATCGTACACGGCACCTACAGCACCATTCTGAATGCCGGTCGGTCTGAGCTCCAGATACCCCCGGATAAAGACCTGAGGGGCTGTCTGTTTGTATCATCAGGACTTGGTGGGATGAGCGGGGCCCAGGGTAAAGCCATTGAAATTGCCAATGGCGTTGGGATTATTGCAGAGGTCGACGAATCAAGAATTCAGACCCGACAAAAACAAGGATGGGTCAGCAATGTCATCGACGACCCGGCAGAAGCATTCTCGGTGGCCAAAAAATGCCAGCACAAAAAGCAAAGCACGGCGATTGCCTATTATGGAAATGTGGTCGATCTGCTTGAATATGCGGTGAAGAAAAATATCCATATTGACTGATTATCGGATCAAACCTCCTGCCATGCGG
>JASFTQ010000046.1:0-19606 GCA_050053515.1 Desulfobacterales bacterium
TGTTCGGCAGTTCGTCATCTCCTAAAAAGGCAACGTCAACGAAACTAGGAAAGGGCGCTCGTGCATGCCAAAATCCACCCCCTCTGAATTGAAAGAGTGCATCGAAGACCATCGGCTGTGGTTGGAATCACACGGCGAGCATGGACACCGGGCAGTGTTGAACGGATTCGATTTATCGGATCTAGATTTTCAGGGAGTCAAGCTCAAAGGTGCCCATTTGCTCGGTGCAGACATGACCAGGATACTGTTGCGTGCTGCCGATCTGACGGGTGCCGAGCTGGTGGGTTGCGGCCTGGAGCATGCGGGATTTCAATGGGCCAATCTTGCGGGTGCCAACATCTCCGAAACCAGTCTGGCCGGAGGTCCATCTGCAGTTCACCAATTTTTCCGGGGCGATCCTCGAATCGGCCGGCTTTGAAAATGCCCGTATGCACAATACTTGGTTCTGGCGGTCCGTTTGCACGGGGACCGAGTTTACGCGGGCCTGTTTTCACTTCGTCAGTTTTACATCCGCTCTTCTGCAAAGGGCAGGGTTTGAGCGGGCCGTTTTCAGGCACACGGAATTCGACTATGCCAATCTGGAATCATGCAATTTTTCCAAAGCGAGTATTGCCCTGTGCAAGACGACAGGCGCCCGATTTTACCAGTGTGATTTTTCCGGGGCTAAGTTGGTTCAAGTTGATCTTCCGACTGCACATCACGACGATGACATGGCTTAATCATCGTTTTGACCATCGCTTTTCTTATGCTTCTTGCTGGTCTGAACGCCATGTTGCCCATGCGGCCGGGTTGGGCACCTTTGGTCTGTGTGACGGGCTCATCACCGCCAGGGGTAAAGCCATGCGAGCGGGACCCGTAGCCGCCAAATTATCGATTGAACCGACACCGCGGCCATCTGCAAATCATCATGCCTATTGCCTCTTTTTTGCTGATGGGACTTGCGGCAAATGCATCGACCGCTGCCAGGCCCGTGCGATTACCGAAGCAGGCCATGACAAGGAGAAGTGTAGACAGCACTTGGGCCGCTCCAGAGGGCATGTCAAAGAAACTTATACCCTAATTGAGCGTAAACAAAATGGAAAAACTTTGTAAAAGCACCATTGACGCAGATGTATTGAGATATTCGCTGAAAATTATATTGCGGCCATAAATGAAATACGGATTTAATCATTTTATTTCCATTTTGTTTACCCTTTGGGCTTCGCTTGCAACTACGACCCAACAAGCCGGGAAAGCCGATAGCACGCCATCTTTTGCGTTGCCAAGGATTCGCACTAGCCGACCGCGGCTTGACTTCGGCTGAGCTCAGTCGATGCCCACCCTTGTGATCCTTATTTTTCAATCTAAAGTATTGGTCTGTTTACGGTGCCAAAATTTGATGAGTTGCCAAATAAAAAACCGGGATTTGAGTTTCCCGGTTTTGCGCGTTCAGGTACGCAATTATAAACGAAGAGTGTGGTTTTTTGAGCCCAAAATTCTGACTGTTAATGGCAGAAGATTACCCTTTCCTAATTCTCGGGGTTTAGTGAGTTTTTATCAGTATTAGTGGATGAATTTCGAAAGAATGGTTCCGTGATCATGAACCTCTCTGAACCGCATTCTTGAGGGAAAACGGGAGGGAAACACTTTTCAGATAAACGTATTTATAGAACTGTCATATTTTTTCATAATTGGTAATCAATGCCCCGAATTAATTACAATCCATGCTTTTTATCCTTTTCATCGATATCGGTTTCAACACAGAGGGTGGAGCTGCTACGATAGGGCAGGACCCCTTCTACATGAACCACACGTCTCGGTCCAGGCTTGGAAGCTCCGGGCATCCTTAAAGTTGTGACGTCGATCCGCTCCATGGGGATTTCTTTGGGAGAATCTATCTGCGGTACCCATTCATAGGGGATCCGGTAGGCCCTGTAGACCATGTTGACCCGGAACAGTTTCCCCCAATAGGGGCTAATATATTCCCAAACGATCTCATGGTTTTGGGTCAGCTCGAATATTCGGCCGCCGGAACCTTCGGTGATCAGAGTATTGCCATTCGGCAGGCGCTGGGCGGAACTGATGAAAGGGCTGTAGAACCGGTTGCTGTCCACGGGTTGGACAAGCCCGGCCTCCTGGGGAGTATACTGCCAGACGATCTTTAGGGTAGTGGGATCGAACTCCAGAATCCGGGAGTAGTCCCGCAGGGCATTTTTAAGGCCCATGGCAGAGCCCGGATTGGGTGCGCCGTACCCTGCCCAGCCGCCGTTGTCAAAGATCAGAATATTGCCTTCTCCTGGCAAACCTCGAGGAATCATGTGGGCATGGTGCTGCCCTATGATCCATCCCATTTCCTTTAATGCCCGGCTAGTGTCATAGTCTGGGCCTATTTTCCAGACAATCTTACCTGTGGCCTTATCCGTGATAGCTGTGATATTGGTCTCACGAGCACACCATATGATGTTGTCCGGATGAAATCGTTTGTCCCCTTGCTCGTACCATTTATTCGGCCCAAGGAGGGATATAGAGTTGATATGCATCCAATCTCCCATTCCACCGCCTGCGGGACGCATATTGGGATTCCGGCAAAGAATATTTTTGGCCTCCTCGCTGAATCCGAACTCCTCGAAATGCTCGCTGCAGATCCACTCCCAAATGATCTCTCCCTCCCATGTCGTTTCGATGATCACATCGTCCAGCAGGGCTTTGTCGGAAATATCCGTGTTTTTCAGATTCTTGTGGGAGAGGATCATCGTGTTTCCCCCATCCACCAAGGGGTCCATCCCCGGCACATAATAGCCCACGGGGTTCCCCTCCCGCTGGTAATCGTGATGCTGCCGGGCCATCCATTGAGGCTCCTCACCCGGATCTTCTATGTATTCATGTTGGTTGAATTTCCATACGACATCCCCGTCCCAGTTGACCTGGACTAGATCCACATAGTCTTGCATGCCATAGGCTGTGTTTCTTTCTCCCGAACTGCCGATCAAGTGCCCACCCGGGAGCATCCTGTTGGGCATGCCGTGAAATCCCTTCCACAGCTGCACTTCACCACCGTTCATGTCAATCAACAGGGCACCGATTTCTTTGGCTTGAAAGATCGTGTACCCGGAACAGCACTTCTCAGGATCATAGATCGTCGTGCCGGTCGGGTAGATGCTTGGGTACGTCATTTGAATCTCCTTTATCGCAACAATAGCCTAAAGTTTCTCTATTTCCGTATAGACCAGATGTCTCCTCGCAGCCGTCCGATAATGCAATAGATCCTTTTGGGGCAGAACTTCAAGGGACTTGAGCCGTTCTTGCAAAACGTGCTCCGGCCTGAAAGGGCGCAGCACATAGGGTTGTCTGCTATCACCGGTTACCTCTTCGATAAGCTCGGCCGTTTTACCGATCTCATCAGGCGTAAGGTGACGAAACCCAGGCGATCCAACTTCTTCCGATACAAGCGGCACAACCGTCGTCTCAAATCGGTATTCAGGAAACCGGGGAACAAGGCGGATGGCCTTCCGGATTTCCGTGTCATCGATCGGCACCCTTAGGATTTGAGCATAAAGGGACAAAGGTCCTTTGACGTCCATGACGACCCGATCGCCCATACCCTCTTCAAGCAATCGCTCGAGCAAATCCGCGTTTCTGCCATCAGTGTCGAGCTCAAGTTTCACACCATTTTTTTTTAAGAACCTCAACACCTCGCTGAACGCCTCCGCCTCCGACACATCGCCGCCGGAAACATGCAAGCCATCCACCCAGTCTCCGGTCCGGTCACCGTAGCCGATGAAGCCGTCCAGCTCCGACCCCGCCAGTACATAGGCCAGTACCCTTGCAAGACCCTGCCTGATCTCAAGGACGTCGCTGAGGATCGGGAATTGGACACCTTCCTCACTCCGATAGATCGTTCTGCGGTGATCCCTATAAAAGTGCTGGAAGTCTTCTTTTCCCTCGCCATTGATGTCCTTTTCTGCGTAGGCGACACCCCGCTCATCCATGAACCTTTTTGCAACCTTGCAGCGGGTGCATCCGCTTGCTGTGAACAGGGTGACTTTCATTGTTCTTTGATCCTCACGCCTCAAACATTGTCCCGTTTCTCTCTGCAAGAGACCTGCTTAATACTAGGAAGCCGTTTGTTTTCTCTTTTGTCGATCCAGAACCAGGGGAACAACCACTATTGTAACAGTCAACAAGATGATCCCCAGGGAAATAGGCCTAGTGAAGAAAATGACTGGACTGCCTTCACCCAGGCTGAGGCTTTCCCTTAACCGCTGTTCCAGAATCTCTCCGAGGATAAAACCCATGACCAAATTGACGATCGGCCACTTGAAACGAAGCAAAATGTATCCCAGCACCCCCATAACGATGGCCACCCCCGCATCGAAAAGCCGCGTATTCACCGAATAGATGCCCACAAGCGATAGGGCCATGATGATTATGGCCAGGATGGTGCTGTTGATCTTAACGATCATGGCAAAAGGCCTCAACCAGAGCGCCAACATGATAAAGGCAACCATATTGATAAGGAGCATAGATACATACAGCGTGTTAATGAGAACGGGTTCTTTGACGAGCAGCAAGGGCCCGGGATAGATCCCGTTGATGGTAAAAACCCCGAGCAGCAAAGCACTCAGGGCGTCCCCGGGGATTCCCAGGGTTAGGAGGGGTATCATGGCTCCTGCCGGTACGGCATTGTTTCCGCCTTCAGCCGCCAGACACCCCTCAGGTGTTCCCTTCCCGAAGGCCGAAGGATCTTTGGAGGTTTTTTTGGCCGCTTCGTACGACATGAAAGAAGCTAGTATAGAGCCGGTGCCGGGCAGCAGTCCCACGAAGGTCCCGATCACACCCGCCCTTATCATTGTTTTCCAGTACCTAAAGGTCTCAAGAAGCTTGCTGAAATCCAGAGTTCGCCGGGTCAGGCTCATGGCTTTGGTTTGAAGGATCTGCCGCTCCACCAGGATCAAGGTCTGGCCGATGCCGAACAGTCCCAGGCAAACCGGAACTACGTGTAGGCCGTTTTGCAGAGAGAGGAGGCCGAAACAGTAACGCGGGCTGAGGGTTGGTCCGTCGATGCCGACAGTGGACATCCAAAGCCCTACACCCAGGAGTAGAATCCCCCTTGAGAGTTGCTCCCGGTACGCCATGACCACCAGGACCACACCGAAAAGGGCTGCGGCAAAATACTCCGGTGAGCCGAAAGAGGCGGCCACGTGGGCCAGAAGCGGTGCTAGGAAGATGAGAATGAATACACTGATGATGCCGCCGGCAAACGACCCCATGAGGGCTGCGGAAAGACCCCGCTGGGCTTCACCGCGCTGGGTCAAGGGAAAGCCGTCAAAGCTGGTGATGATGGAAGACGGAACCCCGGGTGTCCGCATGAGGATGGCCGGGATGGCGCCCCCGTAGTACCCGCCGCAAAAGATACCCAACAGAAGAGAAAGCGCTGTGCTGGGGCTGAAGACAAATGTAAAGGGAAGGAGCACAACCATGCCCACCATGGGTCCTGTGCCCGGAATGATCCCCACCGCGATACCCGTTAAAGTTCCGAAAGCCAGGGCGACCAAGTTGCCCATTTGCAGACTCGCCTGGATGCCGGCCATTAAGTGCTCGAACATGCCTTACTCTCCAAACCAATCCAAGAACAGGGGGGGCGGGAACCAGATATCCAGAAAGAACTTGAACATCACATATATCAAGCCCGTCATGATGACGGGGACCAGGAAAAGCACGGCCGGCCGGCGGTGTCCCAGGCAGTACAGGGACACACCCATAAAGAGCATACAGGATAACCTCAAACCGATAATGATCAGTCCGTAAAGGAAGGCAATCAGAAAGAGGAAGATCACCAGGGGCTTGAATGGGAAACCGCCCCCATCCAGCTTCCAGGTGGCCTTCTCATGGGCCTTGACCAGGCGCCAAGCGGACGGGAGCGATGCCAGAATAATGAGGCCGAGGACCATCAAAGGGTAGATCAGCGGGCCCTTGTAAAACGGGTCGGGCCCACTCGTATCTACCTGCCAGGGAGAGCTGATAAGAATCCCGGCCGCTGCAGCACCGAGAAACACCCCAAAGAGATCATGGACGCGGCTGTGGATTTCGTCCGGTTGTAACATTACTGGATGATCCCCAATTCCCTCATGATCGCACCAAAATTGGCTAGCTCGCTGTCCATCTGAGTGCGGGCTGCTTCCGGTCCGGTGGGATGGGGAATGACACCCACTTTTTTGATCACATCTTGGATGTCGGGCATAGCCATGACTTTGAAAAACGTACCCCCAAGGCGTTTGGCAATAATATCCGGGGTCTTGGCCGTGACGAAGGCTCCGAACCATATGGAATATGGATCACCGAATTCTTGCTCCTTTACGGTTGGCACGTCCGGGTACTGGGGCAGCCGGTTGGGTAGCATGCAGGCCAACAGCTTCATCTGGCCGGACTCCACATAATCCCGAAGTCCGGGCGTCGAAAAGGTAATCACGTCCGCATCACCTTTGACCACAAGAAGCGGGTTGAGTTGCTTGTACGCCGTCTCCTTCCATTTAAAACCTCCGATCTTAGCGGCGTTCATGGCGATCAGAGTCGGCACGGCGCCCAATCCCCAGTGGGCGAGCCTTAGCTCGTGGGTCTTTCCGTATTCGGCAAGCTCCTTGAGGTTGTTGTAGGGAGCGTTACCCCGGCAGGCCAGCGTAAAGGGTGAAGACCAGACAAGGCCAAGAGGCTTCAGGTCCTGGTTCTTGTAAGGTGTCTTCCCGCGTAGGACCTGGGTAATCATGGGCCCAATGGATATGAGTCCCATGGTGTAACCGTCGGGGCGGCTGTTGGCAAGTTCATTGGTTGCCAAGACGGCACCGCCGCCAGGTTTGTTGATCACCTTGACCGGAACCCCGAGTTCTTTGGAAATCTCGGGGGCCATGGCAGTGGCCACCATGGTCGATGGATCATTGGCGGCTGGCCAGGGAATCATGATCATGATGGGTTTTTCCGGCCATTCCGCATGGGACGGTGTGATGATACCCGCCACCAGGGCGATCGTGACTATAATCATAACCAGAAAACGTCTATTTTCCATAAGAACCTCCTTTCTTCTCTCAAAAAGACCTTTTTTCTCCCGTCGATTGTTTTTATTTTGATATGAACTCGCTTTTATGAATTGAATTGGGTGGTATTGTAATTTGATTACCGGATTCGGCTTCTGCCCAATAAATGGAAACTTCAAAGAGTTGCATTAGATGCCTACCCAATTATCGAAGATTTATTTGGTTGTCAAATATGGATAGGCTTTTCATTGAGAAATGCCGAAACGATTATGTGTACATATGTTACATCGATACCTGCCCTCCTATCGCAGGTATTCAATTAATCGAAGTCTTTCAGATTTTTTCATGAAATATTCGGGCTACTGCAATAGGGTAAGACTGAACCAGGGAAAGTAGGTGATGATGGCCAGGGCCAGCAGAAGGATGATGATAAAGGGGATGCAGGCCACGTAAAGTCGTAACACCGGTTTTTCGAACCGTATGCTGGAGATAAACAGGTTGATCCCCAAAGGAGGAAGCGAGGCGCCGATTTCCAAATTGGTCAGAAAAATGATGCCCAGGTGAATCGGGTGGATCCCATATGCATCCGCAATGGGAGACAGCAACGGGACCACCACCACCAGGGCTGAAAAAATGCCCATGGTACATCCAACCGCCAGAAGAAATATATTCAACACGACCAGGAACAAGTAGCGGCTCTCAATGTGGGTTTTGAAAAAATTCAACAGCCGCATGGGGATCATCTCATCGATCAAATAGTTGGTTAATCCCATGGCGGCCCCAAGAATGATGAGTATCGTTCCCACCAATACCATGCTTTTTCTCATGATAGCGGGCAGTTCTTTCGATTTTATATCACGGTATACGATAACCTCGACAAACAGGACATAAATTGCTGTAATGGCGGCAGCTTCGCTGACAGCGAAATAGCCGCTGTAGATCCCGCCCAATACAATGAACGGCAGTGGTATTTCCCAGGCCCCTTCCCTTAAGGCCATCAACACTTCAGTTGTGCGGTACCGGGTTTTCGGCACTTGAGTCAGGATCGATTTGTAAACACTAAAAGCGGAAAGCAAGATCAGCAGCAAAATTCCGGGCAGGATACCGGCGATAAAAAGATGATCGATCCTCACCTCGGCGACGATAGCATATATAATCAACGGGAGACTCGGTGGGAATAAAAGGCCCAGGGTGCCCGAGGTGGTCAATAAACCGAGGGAGAAGACTTCCGGGTACTTGCCTCGCAGCATGGCCGGCAGCAGGATGCCGCCCAGGGCAATTATTGTGAGGCCGGTGGCCCCCGTCAGAGCCGTAAACACGGCACAGGTAACCAGGGCAATAATGGAGAGACCGCCGGGCAACCATCCCAAAACGGCGTCTGAAAGACGGATCAATCTGCGGGGGGCGCCGCTTTCTGAGAGGAGATACCCTGCAAAGGTAAACAGGGGAATGGCAACCAGCACGGGAGTGGTGGCCATGCGGTGCATTTCAATAATGATGGCCGAGATATCGATTTGGCTGGAGAAAAAAAGGTATACCGCCAGACCGGCAATGACCACGAAGACGGGTGTCCCGAATAACATCAGGACGATGACGATGACGGTGGCCAGGATAGGGTTCATGTGTTGCCGCGGTGTTCGTCAGAATGCAGGATATTGAATAAATCCCCTAAACTGCGAAAGCCGTATCGCAAAGCCATAAGGCCAAAGCAAATAGGGATGATTATCTGTGGCAGCCACAGTGGGATCTCAAAAAAGGTCTTTGAACCCATTTGAGCCTCGTTTTTGATGTAAACGCCGGCGGCATATGTCAATAAACCACAAATGAAAAAAGAAAATACATCCGTTGACATGTGAATGATGCGGTTGCCCAGTCCGGGTATCCATTGTGAGAATACATCGATCTTGATATGCTTACCTTCTCGGGTAGCCAGGGCGGCACCGATAAAACCTGCCCAGAGAACCAGATATCTTACCATCGGATCTCCCCAAGATAGCCCGCTGGCGAAGAAATTGCGGAGCACAATTTGTAAAAAAGCCAGCAAAATCATGGTGCTCAGCGTAACGGCCAACAAGAAACCTTCCACCCGGGCTGCGGTTCGATCGAATCGATCCCACCAACTCATTGTGACCTCATCCTATTTTTTGTTGTCGCGATATTCTTTTAAATAAGCCGACACGTCATCACGTGTTTTTGGGGAAAAGCTCACAGCGCCCAGTCGCTGCACGGCTTTATCCGATAACTTCATAAATTCTTCAACCGCATCTTGTGATGGTTTAATGATCTTTACACCGTGCTTTTCCATCACCCTGAGGGCCTCCTGGTTTTCATTGCGGATTATGGTCTTAAGTTTCCCAAGATGCAGCCGAAAACTTTCGCTGATGGCACTCTGATACACCGGGGGTATTTGGCTGAAAACATTTTTTTTAATCACGACGGCACCCACCAGATAAGTCAATGGCACATCGGTCAGGTACTTTACCCGGGTAAACCATTGCAAGGAGATAGCCCCGGCTGGCGGTGCGTAAACCACATCCACCAGCCCGGTTTGAAGACCCACCAGGACATCGGGGACCGTGAGGGGTATTGCTGACACTTCGGCCTCATCAAAAATGGCCCTTGACAAAGGGGCATCCTCCCAGGTCCAGACCTTCATCTTTTTCAGATCATTCAGAGAGGCCACCGGCGTTGTCGACATCAGGCGCACAAAGCCGGCCTCCGACCAACCCAGCAGCACGTATCCGTTGTCTTCGAAACCCTTTCGAAAGAAAGTGTTCATCTTATCCAGGACGTGATCAACCTCCCCATAGGTTTGAAAAAGAAAGGGAATTTGTAAAACATCTATCTCTCCGTATAGCGCAGAAAGCCCCGATGACGTCAGAACAGCCCCGTGAATTTGACCGATATGAAGTTTTCGCAACATGTCCTTTTCATCACCCAAAACTCCGCCGGCATAGATCCGGAATTGCACGTTTTGTTCAGTTTTTTGCATAATTTCCGTCTTTAAGGTATTGAAGGTCTCCATCCAGGAGCTTCCCTCCGGAGCGAGGGTGGCAATCTTGATCAACACGGATTTTCCGGCAACACATACCGGCGATAAAAGTAGAATCGAAACCGAAATTATAAGCATAAACCTTGCGAGACGGCTCGTTCTTGCAATCATATCCACTCCTATCAAAAAAAATCTTTCAGGTGGTCTAACATATCTTTTGCTCGCTGATGCGCGACGGTATTGAGCAGGGTCAATTCAGGCGAAATATCGGCCGGGGTATCCAAAACTTTCTGGAGCTCGGATCTGAACAACTCCTCATCAAAAGCTCTTCGGGCGTAGTATTGTGCATAATAGACGTGGGTCATCAAAAATTTTCCCTGTCCCAGCGTTATGGCTTTTTGAAAGTGCTCTTGGGCCAAATCCAAGTTCCCACCAGCGATTTTGGGTCTGGATGCATACCAGATACCCATGAAAAGGTGGGGCCCGCCATAATAAAATGCCTCATCCAGTTCAAGGACTTTTCTCATCATTAGCTCCACGCGCGGAAGCTCCGCCATGGCTGCCATGGAACTCAGGTTGAGTCCGATCCAGTTTCCCCAGCATGCAGCCGTCCAAAATGCATAGGGAACGTCTTTTTTCCGGATATCGTTTAATTCATATCTGAAATCGTCAAATGAGCTTTCACGGATATTGTTAAACCCCCGCTGTTCCATTGATCTCAAAGCGTAGTCTCTGGCCTTGGCGTATAAAACGTTGGCGTATTTCTTATCGTGGTCTTCCATAAATGCCGATGCATAGGAGGAATAGCCCTGGGCCGCTGCAATCAATAGCCGTTCATTCGTCGGCCAGGCTTCGACCATGCCATCCATCAGCAACAGATAGGCCGGCATCCCGTCGCGGATAACTCTTAGATCAGATTGTTTGTAGGCAGACTTGGCGACGTCCTCCACAAGCGAAGCCGCAGCTCCTACAGTCAACTTTTTATGGGGAAGACAAGCCGCCGGTAGAATTGAGGCGAGGAGAAAAAGAAAAATAAACACTCGATTGCGGGAGAACCCCTTAACGCCCGTGACTGCAGCATGATAAGCAGTATTAAAGCTTATTGCGGCTATCTTTTTCCAACTCAGCGCGATGTCAACCTCGAGGTTCATCCTAAATCTTATCCAGGGTGTTGCTGATGGAATTTTGTTGCCTGATCAGGGGTTCGATATAAATAGAGGCATTCGTTTACGGGGGCTGAAGCCTTCTATATCATGACCTCAAAGCCTTCCGTATATTTCCCTCCGTTACGTTTTTTCGAAGTTAAATCATTCACCGAAAACAAAGTCCTTATAACCTAAGAAATATAGTTAAATGGCGGTTAGGCGTCAAGTAAAAAAGCGTCTTGGTTGATCCGACATCCTCCACGGGCAATCATACACTTTGGGCTTTTGTTTTGCTGTGATTTCAGGCGCGCTTTTCCTTGACCCTCGTATTTTTTTTCTGGTAGGCTGGTGGCCTGAAATAACATACGCGACAGGGGCCACGGTATTTTTTTGAGCACCGATGCCGGGCACCCACCCAAGGAGTGGTTTCCACCAAGTTATACGATATGTATCTCAAATGGCAAAAAGCATTTGCCGCCATGACACAGGGGGCTGATATGCGGTGCGTTGCAGCAAAATCCCTGGCTCTGGCGCTGTTTTCAATCCTTTTTACCCTGCCGTATTTTCATTATCTGATTTTTGAGGTTTCCCACCCGTATCGTTTTCTTCCAAGCTTTAATTCGACCAGCCTGCTTTTAACCCAACTGATGCTTTTGTTTATTTTAACTCTCCTATCTGCAATGGTGGGTTTTTCGTTTTCCGCTAGATACCAGCTTCATGGTCTTGGAGATCCCAGAGGTTTGATATCGTCCCTGCCTTTAGTTTTGGTGGGTGGCGGTCTCATGATCATGCTCTCATATTTCTTATTTGATCGATATTTTCTTGAAATCTCGCCGGTATCATATCCGACAGATGCCCTATTTTTGATATCTTATCCGTTTAAGAAAGCGTTTACCGATGAAATCATCATCCGATTTTGCCTGATGACAATTGCCGTGGGACTGTTCAAGAGCAAAACCGCCGGCGTCGTTATCGTATCCGTTTTTGCCACCATTGCCACCCTAAAGTATTTTCATTTCATCGGTGTAAACGTCGGGGGAGAAGCTATTTTTATCAACCAGTTTCTTATCGGTTTTTTGGCCAACCTTTTTCTCGGTTATCTGTTTGTCGCCCGGGGCCTTCTCTATTCAATGTGTCTGGGGTTCTTGTTTGGCTTTAAATATTTGCTGATGGCGTTGCTGACATAATGAGGCCCTCGACAAAGCGGAATAAAGATTTGGGCAACCGGCCGTCCTGAAGTGAGCTATAATTCATCACCCCCATCGGCACAAAGAGGTTCTTGAATGCAAACATCTGCAGGAGCTGATAAGGCTTTTATTATATTGCTGAGTATTTTTGTCGGATGCATTACCATCGCCTCCCTCCTGGCAAACAAAATCATTCATGTTTTCGGCTTTTTTGTACCCGCCGGTGTTTTGGCCTATTCAGTGACTTTTTTAATGACCGATGTCATCAGTGAAATCTGGGGTAAGCATACAGCCAAATTGACTGTATTAGGAGGATTTATCGGTCTTTTGGTGGTTTTATTTCTCATTCAGATCAGCCTGATTTGGCCCAAAGCGCCGTTCTGGAATCATGAGGCAGCCTATCAATCCATCCTGGGGAGTACTTCAAGAATTATTATCGCCTCTTTTATTGCCTATCTCTTCAGCCAGCTTCACGATGTTTGGGCATTTCATTTCTGGAAAAAAATTACCGGGGGACGTCATTTGTGGTTAAGAAATAATTTCTCAACGGCAGTATCCCAACTCATTGATTCGATTCTTTTCATCTCTATAGCTTTTTATGGGGTTTTGCCGGTTGGGTCGTTGATATGGGGTCAGTGGGTTGTTAAATTGGCAATCGCGTTGCTGGATACGCCCCTGGTCTATGGGGTCGTCGGGTTGATTAAAAAGAGAACGTGATGAGTAAAGGCGCTGAAAGGGAGGCTATTGATATGATCCCTCGATCAGTAGCATGTTCGATCCATCTTCAATCGCCGCTATCACCGAAATACGTATCGGGCGATTCTAATAATTCCTCCAGTTTGTACTTATAAAAACCGACTTGCCTGCGTTTGTTATCGTATGATCCGAATTTATCGAGTGGGGCTTTCTCAAGAGCTTCAATTGCTTTAAGCAGTCTGTCTTTTTCTTTCTCAATTAAATCCTCGCGGCTGAGCGAACGTTGTTGCGAGTAGTTCTTGATCTGTTTTAATCTCTCTTTTTCTTCGATTATCAAATTGTCCTGGTTCATAGGAAATCGATCGAGCTTGATATTTATTTTTTCAAAAAAACTCTCTTCAGCGCTTTGCGCGCCATTGTCCATTGCGGTTCTTTCTTCCGGTTTGGCCTCCGATCGTTGACGTTCTCTACGAGTGTCCTTTCTATCCCTGCGTGATTTTTTCTTGTCGACGATGCCCGGTTTCTTATCTGCGGCCTTGCTTTCTTTGTTTGTTTTTTCAGTTTTGATGCCCTCTGCCGACTCAGAAGGCGCAACATTGCTAAAATGTTTCACCCCTCTTTCATCCGTCCATTCATACATCTGGGCCTGAAGATTCAAGGGAAAAAGATAGAGCAAAAAAATGATAAAAAAAAGCCGAGGGAGATTCATGAGAATTTTTTCCTTGTCTGAAGTTTTGAAACCTTGTTTAGCTAAACACTAAGCATTCATCGTAAACGGATCAAATAAATTAAACGGGGATATCTGAAATCTGTTAACAAGTAGGTATTCAGGGGGTAGCCTCATACGATTCGTTGTTTCTGCAGAAATTCTTGCAAGATATCAATACAAATGTTTATTTTAAAATAAGTATTCAGCCGTTGCAATATTTTTGCCCGGAATCGATGTTAACTGCCGCATGCAGTAACTGCAGCTCCGATGAAAGCATGATAACCGGCGAGTTTAAATCCAATAAAAGGAGATCAATATATTTTAAATGGGAAAAAGATGTGGATCACCGATGGTACCATGGCTGATGTTGCCATTATATGGGCCAGGCTGGAGGATGGCATCAGAGGCTTTCTGGTGGAAAGCGGCACATCCGGTTTTCAGGCTTCGCCCATCCGGCGAAAATTTTCTTTAGAAGCAGTTTCAAAACCCCCTTTAGTGGCTGTTTGCACCTTTTGCAGGGCGCTAAGCTCGCTTCATTAAATCTTGAAAACTCGGGCTAACGCCCTCAAACAGTTCAAGATTTTACGTCCCCCTTCGCTAAGCGCCTTGGAACAAAAGGTCGCAAAATGGCTCAAAAAGAGGTTTTGAAACCACCTGAAGTCATTTCGAGTAGTGTTTTTTTTAACGGGGTTGTCAATCCTTCAAAAAATGTCTAAGCTGACGCTAAGTTTCACTCCGCTAGCAGCGGTTTTAAAATAATATTCCGATGGCACGGAGCTCAGGCAGGGGATAAATTTTTGTCAATAAAAATTTATCGTCTGCCCCGGTCACTTCATTCTGCTGTATTGCGGAAGGGTATTTTGAGGATTGCTATAACCGCTGCGTTTGTCGCCAACCTTCGAACAGGTGAGGATTTTCAGAAAAGGGAGGTGTAATGAAGGTTCAACGCATACTCTGGCCGACGGATTTTTCCGAGAATGCAGCCAAGGCCCTGCCTTACGTCCAATCACTATCGGAAAAATACCAGACGGAAGTTCATGTACTCTATGTGCTGAAAGACTATGGTGAATGGGGCGCATCATACGGCGAGCATCAGCCGGAAGACTTTGAGAAAATGCGCCGCTGGGAAAAGGAAATGGCCGAAAGACGGCTCGATGAGGTCTGTGAAAAGTTTTTAAATAGCTGTCCCCTTTATATCCGACATGTGGCTGTCGGGGATCCCGTTCAGGAAATTCTTAAGATAATTGAAAAGGAAGATGTGGACCTGGTGGTGATGGCCAGCCGAGGCAGTGAAGGACATTTTGATGTGGGCAGCGTGGCCCAAAAGCTCTTACAATGCTCGACCGTGCCGGTTGTTACAATTCCGGCAGCCCCTGAAGACTCAATGATTTGATCATAAGGCAATGGCCGAAAATGCTTTTTACGTGTCGTGACATAACATTTAAATACCCCGGCGCAATCAATTATGTTTTTAAAAACTTGTCTTTCGAATTGGTTGAGCCCGGGTTTCATGCACTCTTCGGCCCCTCGGGTGTGGGCAAAACTTCATTCGCCAAAATCGTAACCGGAGAAATAACGGAATTTTCCGGACAGATACATCTGGACGGTATGAAGACCCTGCTTTATTCGTATAATCTGGAAAGACTCCCCGGTTGGTCCAGTGTTGGCAGACATCTGGAAAAGGTCACGCCGCCCGCGCGGCAAAGCAAAAAAGAAGAGCTCATCGAGGCTTTCGGGCTAAAGGAGTTCGTCAGCGTTAGGTTTTCACAACTCTCTTTGGGCCAGCAAAACCGTATCAATTTGATTCGTTATCTGTTGCAGGATTTTCATATGCTCGTTATGGACGAGAGCCTTGCCAACGTCGACGAGTTGACCCGCGAAAAAATCCTCCTGAAAATGAAGGAAATATTCTCGGGGTCTTTTTTCCTGTACATTTCCCATAACGTCATCGAGGTTTCAAAGTTCTGCAAGGACATTCTGGTTTTGCGGGATGCCGCAAAAGAGCCGCAAGTCATTAAAGTCGAGGGGCAGAATTATTCGACCCACCGGCAACTCGATAAGGCACAGCTTGAACATACCATGCTGGAGGTCATGAATGCTTCTTCATAGACGCATTTACCAATTTTTTCTTATTTACCTGATGGGGGTGGCCGCCCTGTTGATGTTGAAATACAGCCTGGATCTTTCAGACTATGTCATTCCCAGTCTCATCGACATCTGGCGAACAGGTATCGATGTATTTGCACGCTATTTCTCGGATGTTTTAAACACCTTGAGCGTTGCGGTTATCGGACAGATTATATCGCTTTTTCTGGCATTTTTGGTCGGCATCACGGGTCGGCAGGCCACCTGGTTTGGCTCGTTTATCAAAGTTGCTGCATATAACGTTCAGGCATATCCCATTGTGGCCATCGCGCCGATTATTTTTATCTTGCTGGGGGATGGGATCATCACGCGTCTTTTAATTGCTGCCATGATATGTTATTTTCCCTTGTTGTTGTCTGTTCTCGGGATCATGGCCGAACCGGTCACTGAAATCGAACACTTTTATAGAGTGACGGGCCGGATGCGCTGGCAGCTTGAAATAAAAATCCGGGCTTTTGAAAATCTGAGCAAACTCACCACCGTCATCGCAGGCAGTGCGACGTTGGCCATGGCGGGTACCATTGTTGCCGAATTCATTGCGGCCAACGCAGGTATCGGTTACAGTATCCGTATCGCCTTGTATCAGAGTGATCTTTCAAAGATTTTAATCGCTTTATTTCTGATCGGTATCACCCTCTCTGTGTACCAGGGTATTCTTGAGGCCGCGGGGTATTTGGTCAGAAAAGGTTGGGCCCGGATTTGAGGAGAAAGCACTATGGATAGGACCTGGAAGGATAAATTGGCCGTCGTCATGATAATTTTCATGGCAATTCTGATGACGCCGGGGCCAAAATTTCACGGAACTGTTGAAGCGAAAGAAAAAGTGGCATACCGGCTTAAATGGCTGTTCAATGCCAGTGTCGTTGGGGATATCTACGCGGATGCTCACAACATCTTTGGGGCCGAAGGGCTTGAAGTCACCGTCAAGGAGGGTGGCCCGGAACGGGATGCCATCCGGGAACTTGAAATGCGCCGGGCCCAGTTTGGGGTCGCATCGGCCGATCAGGTCATCCGGGCCCTGGACAAAGGCGCCTCCATGATTGTGATCGCTCAGCTCTTTCAGGTGAACCCCCTCCAGTGGATATATCGAACGGCGAAATTCCGCATCAACCGCCTGGAGGATCTAAAAGGAAAGAAGCTCGGGGTTACCTTTGGCGGCAATGACGAAACCATCTTGCGAACCCTTCTGGCAAAAGGGGGCATCAGCGAAAATGATGTCACCCTGTTCAGTGTCCGCTATGATTACACACCCTTTTACAAGCACCAGGTAAATTTCTGGCCGGTCTATCGCAATACCCAGGCGATCATCCTTCATGATAAGTTGCGCAGAGAAGGAGAGACCGTTGCCTTTTTTAATCCCGCGGAATTCGGTGTTCGCTTTGTGGCCAACTCCGTGATCACCTCCCCCCGCATGCTGAAAGACCGCCCGCAGACGGTTAAAAAATTTGCCAAGGCCCTGCTGCAGGGCTGGTCTGAAGCCCTGTATCCGCCAAATCATCAAAAGGCTCTCAAAACGTTACAGCGCTTCGACAAGGATACCCCCCTGCATATCCTGGATCAGCAACTCACGGCCACCCGCGAGCTCATCCAACCCAGACCTGATTTTAAAATCGGGACAATTGATGTGGCGGCGTGGCAACAGACCGAAAAAATCATGCTGGATCAAAAACAGATTTCCGCTCCGGTGTTTGTGGAAAGAGTACTGAAACCATTTGGGACAGATTAAAACGAATACTCTATAAAAACTTGAAAGGGTGACGGATTATGGAATTCAAAGAGTTGGTAAAAGCCAGAAGAAGTTGTCGGTCGTTTGAAACAACCCCCGTATCAGATGATCAGCTGAATGCAATTTTGGAAGCCGGACAATGGGCACCCAGCCCACTGAACCTCCAACCTTGGGAATTCGTGGTCATCACTGACCTGGAGACCAAGGCCGCTGTCAAAGCTGTTGCTGAAGAAGCGCGGCAGGGGGTGATTGACCAGGGGGGACCCGGATGGGTCAACAAGTATCCCATGGATTTTATCGCCGAAGCGCCGCTTTTAGTGGTGGTGTTGTTCGATCCGTCCAAGGGCGGTTTGGGTAGTTTCTTCGGTCAAAAATACGGCGCCTTGTCGGCGGCATCCGCCTGCGTTCAAAATATGATGTTGGCGGCCTCAGATGTGGGCTTGGGCTCCCTGTGGCTTACATTCTTCGACCCGCAAAAATTAGCGGACATTTTAGAGGTACCGCAAAACCTGGAAGTCGCCGGTGTGCTGCCCATCGGCAAGCCCACGGAGCAGATGGATGCGCCGCCGCGCAAGCCGCCCAAAGTGCATCAGCAGCGTTTTACAAAATCTGATTAGAAGTGGTTTTAAAATCACACCTGGCGGACAGGCCCCGGATTAGACTAAAATGCGAATTATATAAAAGGGGTTTGCCCGTATTTCCCGCTATAAGCGGGGGTAATGGGCTCAACGGATTCAACCGCCTATCATGCGAGGCCCCCCGGCGGAAAAAAAAACAGGGGGCGCTTTGTCCGTAAATACAGGGAGGCAAAAATGAGGGTAAGAGATTTTATGACAAACGATCCAATTACAGTAGATGTCAAGACCCCCATCATGGAAGCCCTTGACATTATGAAAAATAACAAAGTCAAACGCCTGCCGGTCACAAAAGGCGGTGAGTTCGTGGGGCTGGTTACCCGCAACATGATTCGTGACGCCTCTCCTTCAGAGGCCTCCAGTTTGTCCGTTCATGAACTAAATTATATCTTGTTCAAGATGACCGTCGACTATTTAATGGTCAAAAAACCCGTCACCGTTGCGCCGGATCTCCCGGTGGAGGAGGCGATTTGGCTGGGCATCCAACACGGTGTGGGGGCCCTGCCGGTGCTGGAAGGAGACAGGCTCGTGGGTGTCATCACCGAATCGGATATTTCCCGCATTGTCATCGAAGCACTGGGGGTGGGCCAAACCGACAGCCGTCGAATCACTATCGATGCTTCCGGCAAACGCTTCGGCTACCTGCCGGACCTTGTCCGGGTGCTCGACACGCATCGTATACCCATACTGAGCCTCATGGGAATACCAAAATCCGGCAAAAAGGATTGGACGCTGATCCTGCGGTTAAACACCAAAGACGCCGCCCGGGCTGTCGAGGATTTAAAGAAGGAGGGCTTCACGGTTACAGATGTGACCTGACAAAATCCTGAACACGATACCCCCACCAATTATTTGTTTCGAAAACGATACCAGACTGCCCTGTCTATCACGATGCGTATTCTCAAAAATACTTTCCAAAGCGCACTATGGTGATTGTCAAAGTAACATTCCGATTGCCCGAGGGTCAGGCAGGGGGCAAATTTTTATCAACAAGCTGATTAGAAGCCATTTCAAAACCTATTTAAAACAATGATAAGACAGGCAAGGTGAAAGAAAGCTCGATACATACCAATTTCTCGCTCATGCCTTACCCGCAAGTGGTTTTAGGGTTTTTTTAGGGGACGCTCGTGATATATTGACATTTGTAAGTTTGTGTTTTAAAAAGCAGTCATGCCCCGCGAAGTTAATCAAAGGAACCACCGGAACAGGGGCAAGCATTACGTGCACCCTCACTTTTAGGTTACGTGGCGGCGAGTCGCTTAAAAATCAGCGCTGCTGAAATTGCAGGCAAACTGAACATGTCGCCTTCAACCGTTAGCAAGTATATCTGCCGGGGACAATCGGGTGATATGTCCAAAAAGCTT
>JASFTQ010000047.1:0-19554 GCA_050053515.1 Desulfobacterales bacterium
TGCCTGCCAAGCCTGACAGCGGCAACTACCCTGCATTTTACTGCCGGTTATTTAAAACTTTCAGGCCAACAAAAACCGACACCGTGTTTTGCCTTTCTCGGCGGCAACAGCCCTCTGCCCCTTGGAAACACTGGGGCGATCAGCTTGCCGTGAAAAAAACACCCCGACCCCTCAATTATTTAAGTACCTACACCCAAATCGGGATGTAAGACATTAGAAATACAGTTTGAGCAATTATCTATAAACATTCTTTTTTTTGCCGTCAACACAACCGGTGTGCTTTAGAAAAACTTTGCGGAATTCACAAAACCCTGCAATCGAAGCCATCTCAAAAATAGGATTTGGGTTCAAGTTTGAGATGGTTTCTAATCTTGTCAGGGCAATTGTTGTGCAAAGGATGCAAACATTTTTTTTAACATGGGCTTTATTGGGTGAGCTTTTGGCTGAAGCATCGGGCCGTAAACCAAGTCAAAGAAAAGGTTGCCAAGCCATGCCCTTGGCCGTTTTATCCATTCGCTGCCCTTAACCCCCCTGTACGACAGGGAGGTTGAATCGGTCTGAAAGTAAACGATCTTTGGTGCAGCGCTTGCATGAGCCTAATACCCGATTGCACAACCGTCCTTCCTTCGATCGGACGCACCCAGCAGCAACTTATGACGGGCATCACGATAAATGGCCTGACCGCCACCGACCTGATTGACCGGTTCAGGGGCTTGAATAATACGATGGCCCTTCTTGCGCAACGCCGCAGACGTCCTGCCAGGAATGCCGTCTTCAAGATAAACATCGATTCCTTGCGTGTGTCTTATTCGCGGCGCATCAACGGCTTCCTGCGGGTTCATTTCAAAATCGATGAGATTCATCAAAAATTGCGCATGCCCTTGGGGCTGCATATCGCCTCCCATAACCCCGAAACTCATGACGAAACGGCCCTCTTTGAATACCATTGCCGGGATAATGGTGTGCAACGGTCTCTTGTGAGGCTCTAGTTTATTGGGGTGTGTGGGATCTAATGAGAATGAATGACCCCTGTTTTGCAGTACAACCCCGGTGTTATCCACCACCATTCCGGAACCAAAAGCCGTATAAATACTGCTTATGAACGAGACCGCGTTACCGCCTTGATCTACGGCTGTCACATATACGGTCTCAGAACTTCTGGGCGACCGACAATAATCTTCGGGTACCATGGCTTTTTCAAGGTTGATTGCTTTTCGGCATTGCTTAGCGTATTCTTTGGAAATCAGGCGGGTTAGCGGCATATCCGCGAATTCAGGGTCCGTAATCCAGCAATCTCGATCGTGAAAGGCAAGTTTTTTAGCCTCTATGAGAAGATGGAAATATTCAGGGCCCAGGGGATCCAAACTGCCAATATCGTATCCCTCCAGAATATTTAACATCTGCAGGGCTGTTATGCCCTGGCCGTTGGGAGGTAATTCGTAGACCGTGTATCCCCGGTAATCGGTTGCCAACGGCTCGACCCAGGTTGTTTCATGATTTGCGAGATCTTCACGAGACAAAAATCCGCCCTTTTGTTTAGAAAACTGTAAAAAAGCCTCACAAATATCACCCTCGTAAAAGCTGGCAATGCCCTTTGATGCAATGTTTCTATAGGTGCGCGCCAGATCCCTATTGTAAAAAATATCTCCCGGCTCGGGCGCCTTACCATTGATGAGATAGGCCTTAGACGAACTCTGATGGGCGTTGAGTATATCTTCCGCGTTTTTCCATTCACCGGCAATGACCTCTGTCACCGGAAAACCGTTTTCGGCGTAATAGATTGCATCCTCGAGAAGTTCGCGCATCGTCAGATTACCGTGACTCTCCACGGCCTGGGACCAGGCATGCAAGGCACCCGGTACCGTAACCGATAAAATGCCCCTGGCAGGCATACATTGATACTGTCTTTCTTGAAACCAGTTGATCCCGGCGCCATAGGGTGCCCTGCCACTGCCGTTCATGCCGATGATCCTGTCTTCATCCGCAAGGTAAATCAATGCGAAGGCGTCACCGCCGATCCCCACGGAATGGGGTTCCACGACACTTAACGTGCTCAGCATTGCCACGGCGGCATCAATGGCATTTCCACCGTTGAGCAAAACCTTATAGCCGGTCAGTGTCGCTAACTGCTGGCTCGATGCAACCATAGCCCGCGACCCCATCACCACGGATCTCTGGGCATAACTACTGGATTCTCTCTTTTGAGAATAGTAAAATTTCAAGTTCCACCTTTGACCGGTACGCTTCCCTGCAAACCCCGCCTTTTAAGACGGGGTTAAGGGAAGCTATCTAAAACAGATGGTTTCCTTTCCGGGCTGCGAAGCACTGCCGAACGGCAGAACCCCCGCCCCTTGGGGCGGGGAGCTTCACAAAAAACCCCATCCCTTGTTCTTAAAGATGGGGTTTTGGTTTCATTCAAATGCTGCCTCGTATTTTGGTTAACGTGCTTTTGATTTTTTTTTCTAACACAACGGCATTTCCGGGGTCAATAATATAAAACAAAAGGGATTTTACAGCAGTCCGCCACGATTTGACCCAAGAACACAAACAAATTATACATGAGATGATCGTTTGCAGGTTCAGCGTTATGGGTTAAGAGGCGGCCGTTTTCCCGATATCGGTTGTGTCTGCACACGATGCCCGGATTGGTCGCTTTCATCTGGTGGGTATAAGGGCCTTGCCACCGCTATGGGTGCGAATTCCCTTGAGATTGCGCTGATTGGGGCTCTTTAACCGAAAACCTTGAAGGTTTAACCGCACAACCCCCATTATTAATAATTCAAGACCGCATGGTGGAGAAGAGCACAATGAAAATCAAAAAGAGCAAATGGCATACACTTGAGGGCGTATTGCAAGAGGTCTGGAAGATGCTGGCTCGCGGGGTTACCCGTTTCAATGACCCGTTTCATTGGCCGGTTCTGGGAACAACCGCAAAAGGAGGTTGTCGTTTACGCACGGTTATCCTGAGACAGTTCATTTTGCCCGAACGGATTCTGGTGTGTCATACGGATGCTCGAGCGGACAAAGTACGGGAAATATCCGAATATGCCAGGGTCGCTTGGCTCTTTTATCACCCTAAACGAAAAGTTCAATTGAGACTGTCCGGACCGGCAACACTGCATGCTGATGATCATTTCGCCGAGAATCAATGGGCCGTTACCCGACTGACCAGCCGCCTCAATTACTGCGCGGTCGAGTCTCCCGGCACCCCCGTTGAGAAACCATCGTCTGGATTACCGGAATTTCTGCGCCATAAAGCGCCGACGCTTTTGGAAAGTGAAAAGGGTCGGAAAAATTTTATGGTGATTGCCGCTCGAATTGAATCCATGGACTGGTTGGTTTTGAGACCATTCGGTAACAGGCGCGCCCGATTTAATTGGAATAAAAACGGTTTGCAAGCAGAATGGCTGATTCCATAGTATATTGTCCTGCAAATAAGCTACAAAGTTGAAGATTCCCTGTAGCAAGCTACAGGGAATCTTTTCCTGAAGGCAATTTTACCATTTTTGATTCGCTCGCTAACCTCGCAGCAAGGCTTCGGCGAGCTCAGTCGAGTCGCTGCGAGGATTGCTCTCGCTATTGCAGGGCCAACTCAAGGGTTGAAAGGTTTTTGTGAGCGCCATTGAGCAGTTTGGGGCAAGGACGCCGGCTGCAGCAGGGCGCAAAGAATCAAAAGCTGCCTGAGTCCCGAGCGCAAGCGAGGTCGAGTCCTTTTGATGGGCAAGCGGGTGTCCCCAAAATGCTCGCCGGCGTGGACAAAAGGCTTTCAAACCGCTGTAAGACTTTTCGAACTTATTTCTGGGACACAATACTCTAAGCAATTCCAAAGGTGCCTCCGTCAGCAAAGCCGTTAACCCGCAAAACTCAAGCTCGCCTGGGAAATTGTCTCGGGACAGATATGGTTTCCTCGATCCATTTGACTTTTCCAGACAAGCACTATAATGTCGGAGGCTCTTTAACAGGTTCAAGCATCGTTTTCGCACCCGGGTCGTGGTAAGCTTCCCGAAAAGAGTCAAAGGATGAAATAGTTGAATCGAGAAGAAAAAAAGATCATGGTGCTGACCACCGGTTCCCACAGTTTGGTCCATTTCTTTGAAGGCGTCTTGCCTCCCGTTATGCCCCTGGTCATGAAAGACTTCGGCACCGATTATTTCACTATGGGGCTTATCGTCGCTGTCTTCTCCTATGCCTTCGGCCTCGGTTCTCTTCCGGCCGGCATGCTTGCCGATAAAATCGGCCCGCGCCGGTTGATCACATTTTACCTTTTCGGCGCCGGCATCACCTGCACGCTTGTGATGATGGGCGGAACTTTGTGGCTTTACGGCCTAATCATGGGGCTGCTGGGCGCTTTTTGCAGCATCTACCACCCGAGCTCCAATACCCTCATTTCGCGGTCGATTCGCACCAAGGGAAACGCTTTCGGTATCCACGGAATTGCCGGCAGCCTCGGGGTGGCCAGCGTCCCGCTGTTGTCGGCATGGATCGGCACCCTGCTCGGCTGGCGGACACCGCACCTGGTTTTCGGTTCAATGGGAGTGGCCATCGGGTGTTACTCCTTGACCCTGCCACGTTATTCCACGCACGTATCACGGGTACCCGGCGAGTCAGGGATATCCGATACGGCTGGAAACAGGTTATCGTATCTTAATTTAACCCTCTTTTTTATGTCCGCGACTGCCCTGGGATTGACTTACAAAGGCATCATGACCTTTCTGCCGACTTACATGAGCCAAAAGGTGCAGGTGCAGATTTGGAATCTGGACGCGGTGGCCATCGGTGGGGCCATTGCAACCGCAGCGCTGCTTTCGGGTGCCCTCGGCCAGTATTTGGCCGGTCGCCTCACCGACCGCTTTCAACCCGAAAGAATCTATCTCGGAGCAGTGATTTTGGGCACCGTATTCGTCTTTATGATGGCCATGTCCGCTAATTTCATCCTGGTCGTATCGGCGATTCTGTATGCTCTTTTTTACTTTTCCACCCAGCCGACGCAAAACTATCTGGTTTCCAAATATTTGCCCGTGCAGCGGCACGGGCTCGGCTACGGCATCCTGTTTATCGTGACATTCGGCGTGGGCTCTACAGCTGCTGCCGTATCAGGCTATCTGGCAGACAATTTCGGCCTTGAATCTGTCTTCTATACTATGGGCGGCTGTTTTCTGGTATCCTCCGGTTTGGTACTGGCCTTGGTCATCCGCGAAACACCGGTGATAAGCTCCCAGGGGGGCGCCAGAGAGCACCCCTTTTGATTCAACCGGGGGATCAGGGAATTTTTATGGACAATAAGGACTGGCAGCCAAAACCCACCCTGGCAAGCAGAGGCACACGCACCAGGGTTATCACCCTGTGTGCTCTCGGCAGCGCAATTTGGCCTCAACTTCCGGTTGTTGCGCTTTTGTATTTGTTTTTACACACAAACCTGGTGATTATCAAAAGACTGTTGCACACCCATCACCAGAAATGAGCAGTGGCGATGTGAAACACCCCGCCTGCAAGGGTGGGTCTTACCGGTAAAAAATGTATTCCGCCGGGCACGTCGGTGGCGTAGGCCATAAGGCGTTTGTTTTTCAAAAACGAGATAGATTCCTTGACAAGGTCCTTTTTAATCAACTATTAATGAATTGGTTTGGGCAACGGCCGTTAAGATTCACATAAATTGCCGTGCTCTGCGGCCATCAGCCCCGAACATGGCATATGCCACCCTAATTTCAAGCGGGTAGGCCTCTGACAACCTTTACCGTTGAAAGGAGGAAATATGAAAAGAATAAGTATTAAGGTATGTGTCCTGGTTCTTCTGTCACTTTTGCTGATCGTCCCGGCGGCCCAGGCGGATAAAAAGTTTCTGAGGATGTTCTCGGGCCCCGAGGGCGGATCCTGGTACCCTCTCGGTTCGGCTATGATGAGCATCGTGGAAAAGAACCTCAATATCTCTACATCCAACGGCCCCGGCGGCGGCGTGGGCAACTGTAAGGCAGTCAACGCCGGGCGGGCCGACCTGGGCTGGACCTACACCCACACGGCCTATAACGCCTACGCCGGCCGCGGCAAGTTTGACAAAAAAAGCACCAACCTCAGGCATCTGATGTCTTTGTACCCCGGTGTCTTTCAGATCGCGGTCCCGAAATCCAGCAAGATCTATTCCGTGGCAGATTTGAAAGACAAGCGCATCGTCCCCGGCAAGGTGGGCTTCTCGGGAACCGTCATTGCTGAACAGGTCCTGAAAGCTCACGGCATCACCTTCGACAGCATCAAGAAAAACGGCGGGATGGTAAGCTACGTGGGTTATTCCGACTCGGCGGCTCTCATGAAAGACGGCCACAGCGACTGTTACATGGCCGTGACCTCTTGCCCCCAGTCCACCATCATCGATCTGAACTTTCGGCCGGGGGTACGTTTTTTGCCCGTTGACCAGCAGCATATGAATAAAGTCCTGGAGATGGAGCCCGGGCTGATGGCAACCGCCATCCCCAAAGACGCCTATAAGGGTCTGCAAACTCATGTGCCGGCGGTGGGCACCGTAACCGCCATCATTATTCACAAGGATGTACCGGATGATCTGGCCTACAACATTGTAAAGACTTTGTATGCCAACTTTCCTGAACTGGCCAAGGTTAAAAAGAAAGCCATCGAAGACTCCAAACCGGAAAAAGCGATGCTGGGGGCACGCATTCCAGTGCACCCGGGGGCCCTGCGCTACTATAAGGAAATGGGTTACGCCAAGTAACACTTTAATCAAGTGAAGCTCCCCGCCTCAAGGGGTGGGGGGGGTTTCTGCCGTTCGGCAGTGCTTCGCAGCCGGGAAAGGAAGCCAACCGGTCAGGAGTCGGAGTATTTTTTGCACAACCCCTCAGTTATGTGCAATTGAGGTAATACCTCGGTGGCACAGACATCCGGTGCCGAATTGAACTTGCCCTCGGCACCGGATTTAAACCTTGTCCAGCGACGAATCTCGATGTTACCACCGACCGAGGAACCCTGAAGTTGTCAGTTGAATCCCAAAAACTTCAATACCAGGAAAAAAAGAAAGAAAGTGTCCTGGAATGGCTGCTGAGCCGGAAAAAGGGAGTTTTTCACTACCCCTTGGAGCTGGCGGTCTGCTTTTTATCGATCTCCCTGAGTATCTATCATCTCTTTGTGGCCTATGCCGGGTCGCTGGAAGCCCACGCTTTTCGCTCGACCCATCTGGCCTTTGTGATGATCCTGTGTTTTTTACTGCGTCCTTTGGGCCGCAAAAACTGGACGGATCCCAAAAATGCCTGGTTTGCCGTCGATCTGTTGTGTGCCCTGCTTACATTGGCCGTGCAGGTCTACACCCTCTGGGATCTGGAAGCCTTCATCTTCCGCCGCGGTGACCTGAACCAGCTGGACATCTGGGCCGGAACCGTCATGCTCATCCTGCTTCTGGAAGCCACCCGGCGCGCGGTGGGGTGGGCCATGGTGATCATCGCCGCCTTTTTTATAGTGCAGACCGCTTTTTCGGATCACTTCTTCGGCATCTTCTACGGGCCCCCCAGTTCCTGGTTCACCGTGATCGACTATCTCTTTATGCGGGAAAACGGCATCTACAGCATCCCCCTGATGGTCATGGCCACCTACATCTTCTTGTTCATCCTCTTCGGGGCCATTCTGGTCCGATCGGGGGCCGGTCGTTTTTTCATCAATGTCGCCCTGGCCCTAACCGGAAGTAAAGTCGGGGGGCCGGCCAAGGCGTCGGTGGTCAGCTCATGCCTGATGGCTTCGGTGTCGGGCTCTGCGGTGGCCAATGTGGTTACCACCGGAAGCTTCACCATTCCGCTGATGAAGCGCATCGGCTACCGGAATTACTTTGCCGGTGCGGTGGAAGCCTGCGCCTCTTCCGGGGGTCAGATCATGCCGCCGGTAATGGGGGCTGCGGCCTTTGTGATCGCCGAGTTTCTCAACATGCCCTATCTCAAAGTGGCCATTGCGGGTATATTCCCGGCGCTCATTTACTTTTTTTCAATTTTTGTCATGGTTCATTTCGAAGCGCGCAAGCGCAACCTGGCAACAATCTCAACCGCAGAGCTTCCCAGTTTCAGGGAGGAGGTCAAGCGGGGCGGACACCTGTTTATCTCCATCGCCATCATTATTGTCCTGTTGATCATCGGCTACACACCCATGTTTGCCGCTTTCTGGGCCATCATGTCCATCATGGTGCTGAGCTTTTTACGCCCGGAAACCCGCATGAGCCCGGTTGATCTTCTCAGCGCCCTAGAGGAGGGGGCCCGCATGGCCGTGTCGGTATCGGTTGCCTGCGCCGCTGCCGGAATTATCATCGGCTGTGTTTTTGTGTCCGGCCTGGGCCTGAAATTCACAAATCTCATCGTCAGTCTTGCCGGGGGCATCCTGCCCATCGCTTTGATTTTGACCATGATTGCATCATTGATACTGGGGATGGGGCTCACCACCACGGCCGTCTATATCACCCTGGCGGCCCTGGTGATACCGGCTCTGACCAAGATGGGAGTTGTGCCCATCGCCGCTCATCTTTTTGCTTTTTACTTCGGACTGGTCTCGGCCATAACACCGCCGGTGGCCCTGGCATCGTTTGCTGCGGCGGGCATCTCCGGTTCCAACCCCATGCAGACCGGATTTCACTCTCTGCGGCTGGGTATTGCCAAATATATCTTGCCTTTTGTTTTCGTATATGCTCCCGGAATGGTCTTTGTCGGCAGCTGGGACAAGATTATTCTGAGCATCGTGGGCGGCTTTGCCGGAATTTTCGCCCTGACCATCACCACCGAAGGGTGGTGTTTGTCCAAAGTCGGCTGGCCCGTTCGAATCCTCATGGCCGTCTGTGCCCTGCTGTTTTTCGTCCCCGGCCTCAAGATGGCGGTGTCCGATCTCCAGCTTGATATGCCCTTCTGGATAACCCATCTGCTGGCCTGGGTCCTGTTGATCGGCTTTATATTCACTCATCGGGCCAGACATCGCAAATCCGCAAGGGAGGCACCGGCATGAGTTGGCAACGCATGGTTCAATGGCTGCTTTTGGCCGCGACCGCTGCCCTGTTGATGTTCTTGAAGGGGCTTCATCTGGGTGTTACGCATTACAACCTTTTTTTACTGATCCTGGTTGGATGGAACCTGGGGCTGGTGCTTGCTTTTCGGGTGCTGACGGCTGCGCGCCGAGGTGATAACTGAAGCCTTCCGGAAGCCATCTCAAAAATTGGTCTAAGGCCATATAGCCATGATACTCCGCTGGCATCCGGGGGGCGGGGAAATTTTTACAACGACAAGATGCCGGGTTATCGCCTGCTGGATCGAGCAGCGGCAACTGCCTTACATTTTACCGCCTGCTGATAACACCCGTCACTTTCCCGACAACCGACACCCCAGTTTGCCTTTCCAGGTGGCAACAGCCCCCCTGCCTGTTAAAAGCACCGGGGCGATCATCTTGTCGGGTAAAAAATACCCCGCCCCCCGGATGTTAGCGGAATCATCCGAATGGTATCATCATAGTTATCTTCATTTTTTCGACGATCAATGGGGATTATCGTATGGTTGTGAACATGGGCAGGGTGTTTCGGCAGTTGGCGTTGCAGTTTGCCCCCAGCGCCGCTGTGATTAACGTGGAACGGGACCGTCACTTCACCTACGCCCGGATGCACGAGATCACCAACCGACTGAGCAACGCCTTGAGGCATCGATTCAGCCTAAAGCAGAGTGATTTCTACGCTACCATTCTGGAGAACGACAACATGGCCCTGTTTCACCCCTGGATGCTGAAAAGCCCGGTGGGAGCAGTATGGATCGATGCAAATGAATCGGTTGGTGAGCAGTTAAACCAGGTCGACTACATTCAGCCGAAGCTGGTGTTTCTTGAGACGAGGCTGCTGCCGCTTCTTTACGAGCAGCTGCACGCACGTGAGATAGGTCTGGTTGCCATGGACCCCCCCAAAAAATCTCGGCCGGGGGTTTATTACTTTTGGGACCTGGTGGCGCAGGCCGCACCTGCCGAGATCGAGGAAGCGTTTGTGGCCGATAATGCAGCCGAGCATATCAGTGTGCTGCGCTTTACCGGCGGAACCACGGGCAGGGCTAAATGCGCCATGTACACGCTTTTCAACCTGTGGATCTGGGGCTGCAATCCGGCACATTTCTACGAAACTTTTCCTTTTGAGAATCCCCGGGCCATGTTTTTTTCGCCATTGCATCACGCCGCCTCCGGTTCGGTTGTCATTCCGGTGCACATCAAGGGAGGTGCGGTCATTACCCTCAACCGGGCCGACCCGGAATCTGTCGGCAGCACCATCGAACGGCAAAAAGTGGACATGATTTATGCGGTGCCTACGGTCCTTTACCGCATGCTTGAAATGGACCTGCCCCGCAAGTACAACCTGAGCAGCCTGAAGACTATCCGTTACGGCGGGGCTCCTATCTCCCCTTCCAAATTGGAAATACTGCTGGAGCTTTTCGGGCAAATATTCGTTCAAGGATACGGATCCACCGAATGCTGGCCATCGGTCACCATTCTGGCCCGCAAAGATCATGGAACCCATACGCAAGAGCAGCTGCAGAGACTGTTGTCGGTGGGAAGACCTCTGCCCGGTGAGGAGGTTATCATCTGCGATGAGCAGGGGAAGATCTTGCCGGCGGATCGGCGTGGAGAGATATGGATCCGGGGGCCCAACACCATCGAGGGATACTACAAAGCGCCCGATCTGACAAAGGAAAATTTTTCCGCCGACGGCTTCTGGAAGTCCGGCGACATCGGTTATATGGACAATGCCGGCTACGTTTACCTGGTGGACCGCAAGCAAGATATGATTATCACCGGCGGCTACAATGTGTATGCCGTCGAGGTGGAAAACTGTCTCAACAGCCACCCTGGGGTCCAAAATTCGGCCGTGGTGGGTATCCCGCATGACGTCTGGGGTGAAGCGGTCTGCGCCATGGTGACGCTTGCCAGTAGTTATCGGGTTTCCCCCCCGGAGTTGATAGACTACTGCAAACGGCATCTGGCCCGCCACAAGGCACCCAAGATAATCGAGATTGCCGCCCAGCTTCCCACCAGCCCGGCAGGAAAGGTTCTGCGCCGCGAAGTGCGCCGCCAACTCCAGCGTCTCAGTGTATTGTCCCGTAAATAAGTTACAAAATTGAATAATTCCTTGCACAAGCTACAGTCCCGCTGCGGCGGGATTCCCCTGAAGGGAATTTTAGCATTTTATAGTGATTCTCAAAATAACGTTCCGAAATCAGGCAGAATGAAGAGGTGCGGGCAGCGGGCAAATTTTTGTCGTCAAGATGCACAATCGCCGTCCCCTTGGCTCGCAAATGGCCACTTCCTATCGATTTACCCCCCTGCTATTTACAACATTGTGGACAACACAAAGACTCAGCGTGGTTTGCTCATCCAGGTAGCAATAGCCCCTTGCCATTTAGAATCCAGCAAGTCATCAGCTTGACGACAAAAATTTGCCCGCTGCCCGCACCTCGTGTAATCGGAATATTATTTTGAGAATCACTCTAGCAGCAGGAACGATTAAGCTTGAGTATTTCCACCAGCATCTTATCGCGCCAGCGTTTGATTTTCTCCAGGGAATGATCGCGCACGATTGACATCTGATAGACGTTTTTTACAAGGATTTCTCTCATGGGCGCAGAGACGGTGTGCCAGCTGGCCATCGATTCCCACCTCAAACGATAAGAGTCGGCATAATTGTCCAAAAACCCTTCGATGCCGTTGCCGGCCAGATGAGCACGCAATAGCGGGCCGATGAATGGATCCCGCATTCCCATGCCCGTGCAGAAAGCCTTGTCAATTTCTTCCGCACTGGCAACACCGGCTGCCACCAGGTCCACGGCTTCACGCAGTATAGCCGCCTGAAGCCTGTTGACGATGTAGCCGGAAACTTCCTTTTTAAGCCGCACGGGAGTTTTGCCGAGTTTAACCATCAAATCATAGGCGATTTGAACCGTCTCCGGGGAGGTTTGACTGCCTCCGACGATCTCCACCAGGGGCATCAGATAAACCGGCAGAAAGGGATGGGTCAGCACGCAGCGCTCCGGTCTTGTGACAACCGTTTGAATTTCGCTCATCAGCAGCCCGGAACTGCTGCTGGCAAGGATCGTGCCGGCCGGGACCAGGGCATCTAACTCCTCAAATACGCTCTTTTTGGCCGGATAGTTATCAAAAACGGATTCCTGTACGTAATCAGCCGGTCGAACAGCCTCGGCCAATACCGTGGTGGTCCGGATGCGCTTGTCAACACCGGTTGCCCGTTCCTTTTGGATCAGGCCGTTGCTTGCCATAAAATCCAGATTAAGCGCCACCTGTTCGGTGGCTCTCTTTAGTAAATCATTGCTCACATCCTGCAGGGTGACCTCATAGCCTTTGGCTAAAAATAAGGTGGCCCACCCCTGTCCGATAAGTCCTGAACCGACGCAGGCCACTTTTTTGATGTCATTCTTCATTATACCCGACTCCTTTCGCGGTGATTTTCGAAGTTGCGTTCCAGTGCAGAATAGCTCCCCTGTTTTCAATCAGAAGAGTACTGTTTCTCCCGGGTGAAGCAGTAAAGAAGTGTGATGAAAAACAGGCAACCCATACACACGTAAAAAGCGGCCTGAAAGGCCTGCAGCCCGCGGGAGGCTTCCGGGTAAAGTGCCTGCATCATGAGTCCAAGCCCTTGCAGAAAAACCGCCGGACCAATCATGGTGAAAAAGTTGACCCCCGTCATCGCCGAGCCGGCCGCATTCAACGGGACCAGTTCTTTGATGTGCGGATACATCAGAGGCCCGGCAGAGCGAAAGCCGCCATAACAAAAAAATAGCAACCCGATCGTGATCACCGTCGGTGGTGTGGTTTTTCCCGCAAGGATCAGCATAACAACGGCCGTACCCAGCGTACCCGATATAATGACCCACTTGCGGGTCTTGAATACCCTGTCCGACAGAACACCCCAGACAGGGGCTCCCATGATCATTCCCAGATTCATTAGAAAAATCATATTGCCGGTCTGCACGGCAGATAGTCCAATGCTTTCGATCAGATAGGGACCGGCCCACAGCGTTTGAAAAGCGGCAAATGTTCCATAACCGACGAGGGTTGCCATCGAAATGATCCAGTAGTCTTTCCTCGTTAGCAGCAGGGCAAGGTTGCTCAGGTTTTGTGAGAGTTTCAGTTCAATGGGTTCTGAAATCATGCCGGAAGAACCCCCCACCGGTCGATCACGCACTGCGAGATAGAGTATTATCACAATCAAAAGGTTTACGGCGGCAATGGCCACAAATGCCTGGCGCCAGCCCATCCACTGTACCAGAGCGACAAAAGGAACCGTAGCCGCCATGTTTCCCAGCGTTCCGATGGAAAAGATAAATCCGGCGATGGTGGCAAATTGGTAGGGTTTAAACCACAGTGTCATCAGCTTGAGGGTTCCCATCAAATTGCATGACATCCCGAAGCCCAGCAGAGCCCGGGCGACGAAACCGGCAGCAAAAGTATCGGCCCGGGAAAATAGGACCGCCCCGGCAACACCCACAAGCGAAAGGGCGGTCATCATGCGCCTGGCGCCGATTTTATCCAAAAATATGCTGATAGGAATCTGGGCCAGGGCAAAGGCATAAAAAAATGCAGCCGAAATCATGCCCAGCTGGTGGGTATCTACTGAAAGCTCTTGCAGCAGTTCGGGCGTAATGACGGCCATGGATGACCGGTAAAACAACGAAAGAAAAAAATTGGCTGACGTTATTGAAAAGATGACCCAGCGGCGGGGCATTTTTTACACGACTCCAATTGGCTGATACACTGCTCAGGCCGGATTACAATGGTAGGGCATACAACAACGGAATCCATTCAACCGGCAACCTCCAAGCCAAACTTCCATTCCCATGTTTTATGCCAGCCGGGCGTGTATTATCTCTGTAATTTCCTTTACTTCGATTTTGCCTTCCAGATTTTCTACTTTAACCGCATCTTCCAGCATTATCGCACATGCGGGACAGGCGACCGCCAGCACCTGAGCAGATGTCTCGGCAGCCTCGTGAACTCTGGTTCGGGCTGCTGTTTCCTGCCTGCTGCCGACGATATCGGTGAAAACGTTACCACCGCCGCCGCCGCAACACAAGGCGTTTTGCAGGCAGCGATCCATTTCAAGCACATCGACTGAGGGCAAGGCGGATAAAATATTTCGCACGGCCCAATATTCCGAGTTGTGACGCCCCAGATAGCAGGGATCGTGGTAAGTCACGCGGGTTGGCGGCAGATCGGTTTTAAACACGGCTTTTTTAACGAGCGGTGCCAATATCTGGGTATAGTGAAACACCTGATAATTACCGCCCAGCGGGGAATAGTCGTTTTTGAGGGCATTAAATCCGTGAGGCGATAAGGCGATAATTCTTTTCACCCCGGCGGCATTAAACGTTCTGATGTTTTTCTCGGCAAGATGTTTGAACAACTCCCTCTCCCCCATGGCGTTGGCCTCGTTACCATCGGAGTGTTCCTCAGCGCCGAGAATGCCGAAAGAAATATCCAGTGCCTGCAGGAGTCTGGCCACGGAACGAGCAATTTCCTGTCCGCGGCTGTCGTAGGCACCAACGTCTCCGGGATAAAACAGGTATTTGTGACCTGCAAAAAGATCAATTTTTAATTCTTGCACCCAGTCGCCCCGCTTTTTACGCCCACGGCCGTAAGGGTTTCCGTACTGATAAAGATATGTCAGACAGTCTCGGACGGCCGGCGGAACCGTACCGGCATTCACCAGTTCTTCTTTTGCAGCCATAAACGCCAAAAGCAGTTGATCCTTAAATTTATCAAACGCACACTGCTCCACGCAGTTGCCGCAATTGACACAAGAGTAGATGATTTCTTGAAAACGCTTGCTGGTGTTGATCTTATTATTCAACCAGGCCCTCAGAAGCCACATCCTGCCGCCCGGCGAGTAGGTCTCAAACCGGAAGGCTAAATAGGCCGGGCAATTAAAATCCATGTAGTTCCCGGGCAGCTTGCAGTAGCCGCAGCGAAAGCATCGGTGCAGAATCTCTTCGTGTTGCATCAGTTCACCTCCCAATTGCCGGGATTCATGATCCCCTGAGGATCAAGGACTGCTCGAATGCGATTCATCAATGCAAACGTATTGGGATCCATTTTGCGGATGATCTCTTTCTGGGCCTGAACCTCGGCCTTCCAGGGAATTGCGCCCATATCCACAACTGCCCGGTTGGTCTCCTCAAGCGCTTTTTGGGCGCGATGGATATCGGATGAATCGGCCCGATTAAAGGCATAGGCGTAAAAAAACATCATGCAATGGTTTACGCCAATGATGCGGGATCCCAGTGAATAGCTGACGTCCAGCCCGGCGGCTATGTCAAGCCCCAACCGATACGCTTCGGGAAATAGATCCACCGGCATGATCGCACCGACATATTCAAACCCCCCGCCCTTTCTTACATCCGCAAAGCGAGACAACGTCCTGGCAGGTACTTCTAAAAATTGCTGCTTCAAAACCGCCGGCAAGGGCATAAATCCCGCCACGTTATGGCCGATGTATTCCTGTACCGAGGCGCGTATCAGATTTCGCTTCCAGATCAACTCATCCTTGGTATTAGCGCCATAGTTGATGTTGCTGTGCAGAAATCCGCGGGCCCATTCCGGTTTGGGTGACATCCAGGTCAGCATATCCTCGGCCAACTGGGTACCCGTCAGGCGGTGCAGAATGTCGGGCATGAGCTGTGGGTCTTCACAAACAAATATGCCGACATCATTGAAGCGGTAACTGGGGTAGAGCTTGATCGCCAGCCTGGTGATCACCCCGGTCGTGCCGGTCCATCCAAGAAAAAGTCCCGCCAGATCGGGAAGCGGTGCCCGGGAAAACCAATAAGAAGACACGGCGCAGGAGCCTATGCGGGTAACCTCGCCTGTCGGCAAAACCACCTCCAGACCGTTGAGCATTTCCGAATGAAACCCGGCAGCGTGTGATAAATGGCCGGAACCGTGGATGGATATATTGCCGCCGATGGTGGCAACCGGCGGCGCGTCGGGAGCAGAATGCTTCAGGAGCGGGTAATGCTTTTTCAAATAGGCCTGGAGCATCCCCTGTGAGGTTCCGGCTTCCACTACCGCATAGCGGCTGGTTTCGTTTACCTCCAGGATACGATTCATGCGTTTCATATCCAAGATGATCCCGCCCTTGAGGGGCCGCGAAATCCCCGAAAGGACAAGCCCTGCGCCCAACGGCACCACGGGAATTTTATGTTGGTTCGCCAGAAGCATAATCCGGCTGACCTCTTCGGTGGTGTTGGGCATTACCACGAAATCCGGTTCACAGGGGGCCATCGTGCCGGGGTCCATGGAATAGATATAGCGCTCCTCGGGTTGATCGGAGACGAATTGAACTCCGACTATTTTTGCCAGTTGGTCGTAAATATTTTTCACGAAATCATTCCTCCTCGCTCCCTTTTTCCAATGCAAGTTGACAAAGATCACTCATCAGAATGGGTATCATCCCTCTTTCAATGACGCCGTCTGCCAAGGTGAACATGCATACCGGACAGTTAAAAACACAATAGGCGGCACCGGATTGGGCCATGTCGTCGAGATTACGGGTTTGAACATCATCGGCAAGGTCATCATGTTGATGGGCTCTGAAAACATGGCCGCAGCAAAGGGCATTTTCGTTTTCGTATTTGCGGGGTCGCCGTTCAGCGCCGATTTTTTTGAAAATGTCATCCACCCAATGCTGGGTTTCCGGAACAAGACGATTGGAGCAAGGCCGCTGGTAGGCCACCTTGGCATCGAGCGGCTGGATCGTATCTTTGAGCGCTTCGAGTCTCCTGGACAGGTACTCAAAAAGTTGAACCGACTCGAAGGGGACCTCAATACCAAAAGCCGGCGCCAGCTGGGTGAAGGTTCCGTAACACTCGTCGTGGAAGCAAATCAGGCTGTCAATGCCGCTGTCCTTGAGGTAAAAATCCCAGATGTTGTCGATCATCCTCGGCAGCCGTTCCCGAATCACGGAGTTTCTTGCAAAGTGCAGCCACATGGCGTTACAGAAGATGTCGCTGCCGACAATGAGGGAGGCATTTTCAAAAAGGGGTTCGCGAATGCAGCCGGTCAGCATGGGAAAGTAGCACATGTTTATTACGGGAGCCGTCACTTTTGCCGGCGTAATGGTCCCTCTGGGCTGCATCATCAAAATTTGCTGTTTGGTAATCGGTATGGGGGCCGGCAGGATTCCTTTTTCCTCCTGGCGTTCGACAATTAGATAAAAGGGATGGTTGTTGTAGGGACAATATTCTTCACAGGCATAACAGGTCGCGCAATCATTGAGAACTTTTGAATCCTGGCCATTTAAAATACGCTGCCGCTCTGCTTTGGCCGATGCCAAATCCAAATCCATATACTGACACTTGATGAGGCAATCGATGGTTTCACAATTTTGGCAAACTTGCGGATCATAGTTTAGTTCCGGCACGGCGGGATCCTCCTTCCGGGATCATGTTCATAAATAACAGAGGGATCGTGTAAAAATCCCCCGCCCCCTGAACTTGCAAAAGGGGTAAGCGCTCTATGACAGTCCTGAATCAATTAGCAGACGATTCTTTTCACGGTCAAGATATTTGAAAGGGAGGCAAACCGATGTCAACCGTCAGGGACATCTTTTTTGCCTGAAGATGCCGGCATCGTCTCTGTTAGAAAGAAGCTGGCGATCAACGCCGCCAGCCCGCAAAGAAAAAGCAGCAGAAATGAATACTTGTATCCCTCAAAGACGAAAGCACCGGATGCCGTGAGTCCCTGACTGTCCAACACAAATCCTAAAATGACCTGAAAAAGGGCACCACCGAGAAAAGGGAAAAAGTTCACCAATCCTGTGGCCGTGCCGGCAATCGATACAGGAAAAAGTTCCTTGTTGGTAGTGAATCCGATGGTGACGATGGCACCCGAAAACAAGCCGATTCCCAAACAGATGAGGTAAAGCAGCGGGATCGGAATTTGCCGGGTGTAAAAATAAAGCGTGCCTGTGATGATCAACATAAAAACGCTGGCCAATATCAATACCGGTTTTCGGGCTTTGAACAGATCGTTGGAAAGAAAGCTCAAAAAAGGACTGCCCACGATCATGCCGATGGCCGCCATGGAGAGGATATGGCCGGCCCTGGCCTTGCTGAGGCCGTAAATCTGCATCAGAAATGGCCCCCCCCAGAGGCCGATGAAAGAAAAAAATATGGCACAGGTAAAAAAAAACCAGCAGGAAAGCGGCCAAAACCGAAGAAGTGAAAGAACCATTTTAACCCCTTGGATGAGGCCAATGGCTTCTGCGGCAAACGCCGAAGGTTGAGCGGGAGAGGGCCAATCCAGATCTGCCGGCCGATCCCGCACGAAGGCCCAGACCAAGGCGGCTAGAATCAGGGTAAAAATACCCACCAGCCCGAAGGACTGGCGCCAGCCGATCCAGTTGCTGATGTATGCAAGCGGCGTGGCCGCACTGTAGGATCCGATACCGCCCATGGCCATGAGGATTCCGGTCATCATGGCAAATTCCTTGACCCGAAACCACTCGGCCAGCACCTTTAAAGTGGGAACAAAGAACATGGCTACGCCCAGGCCTACGAGGGTTCGGCCTACAATGGCAACCAATACGTCCGGGGCGATGGCCAGAATCAATGAACCGGCAAAAGCCACGCAGAAAAACAGGGAAATGGTCTTTCTGGGACCCCAGGAATCCGAGAGGAGTCCGGCCGGAAGCTGCATCAGGGCATAGGGGTAGAAATAGGCCGATCCTAAAAGCCCCAGCAGCCCACCGCCGGCCGCCAGATCCCGTCGCATGTCCTCGGCCACCACGGCCGGACAAAGCCGGTGAAAATAGACCATGACATAGCCAAAGGCCAGAATCCAGAAAATCAGCCATCGGTAACGCAATACTCCGGGAGGGACTTCCCTGCTCATAAACCGACCTTCCATTGCAGTGTTTCAGAACCACCGGGGGACCAGCCTGCCGCTGAATATTTACCCCCTGCCTGGGCCGCAGGCAAACGGAATATTATTTTGACGATCACTACCGCAACGCTATTACAGAATGGCGATTGCCACAATCAGCACAATGCCGATCGCAGAGACTCGAACCATCATCGTTATCCCGGACAGTGTCCATCCCCTTGATGACCCGAAGATGGACACATTCGCCGGTAGAAAGCTGGCAAAAAATTCGTAGCCGGCATGCAGCACAGCCGCCAGCAGAAGCGTAATAATGACCTGCTTGGCTGTCAGAAATCCGTTTTGAAATATGGGGCCGATCGCCGCAATGCCGGATATTGTGCTGGGCAGACCGGCAACGATTACCAACACGGCTGCTGATGGCAGTCCCCATGAAGACAAAAATGGATTTAGATGGCTCAGGAAAGCCGTTGCTTGTTCGATATTAATCAAAAGGGCAAAAAGCAGGGTGACCGGAACGAATACGGCAGCAATGCGCCCAAATTGGACCAGCGAAAGTTTGACCAGCCTCGACCATTGTCGTTTATCGGTCTGGGAAGCGTCGATGATCGGCGATGCATTGCCCATCGGGCCGACAAATCCCGTTGCGCGTCGTTGTAAAATCCC
>JASFTQ010000048.1:0-19336 GCA_050053515.1 Desulfobacterales bacterium
AGCGAAGGGAAACGTAAAATCTTGAACTGTTTGAGGGCGTTAGCCCGAGTTTTCAAGATTTAGAGTCGCGAGCTTAGCGCCTTGCAAAAGGCGCAAAGCGGTGAAAAAAGAGTTTTGAAACTGCTTCTAACCGTTTTCAGCGAGCTGTCGTCGCAAAAAAAAACCCCGCTCGGGCAATGAGCGGGGGTTACCTGAAGATCGAAAGCCGCATTATCTGTTCCTTCTCTTGGATGCCTTAAGCGGATTGATCTTTGCCTTTGTAAGACTGGAAGCTGAAGCAATATGCGTGGCCATATTACAATTGCCGACCTTCCATTTAATAGAAGGATCAGGGTATGCCGTGCAGTACCAACCCGATGAGAGCTCCGTACTGCGATCGCAACCACGGCATTTCTCTACGATCTCATGGCAAATCCCGCCATTGTAGGAACATCCTTTGGCTGTCATGAAAGGACACTCCTTTTCTTTTCTGACCGTCACACAAACCATTGGAATCACCCCCTTTTCGATTTTGATTAACGTTTTTGAAAGCGTGTTTCGGATGTCGCTGACCGGCCAATTGCCATTCACCGGTCAAAAATTCGCCGGAATATAATCGCAGCCAAGCCGGTTGTCAACAGGAAATTTTGATTGGCTGCGCACCGATCTAAAGGAATATGGCGGTCGAAATTATGAACTTGTTTTTTCAGGAAAAATCGACTATTTTTACCCCGTGGGCATTCAGTGAAATCGAACGCTCGTCACAGAGCTGATCCAAGGGCCCCCGGACTTCCCATTGACATAAACGTCTATTTCAAATGAATCGGTCAAAATCCAATGCAAGGCAGGAGTCGTGAAAGTGACAGCCAAACCAACTTTGGAAGAGTCAGGCAAGGCCAGCATCATCGAAAAAGCGATTGAAGTTCTCAAGCTCGAGGCGGATGGCATATTGAAATTGGCCGATCGCATTGACAGCACCTTTGCCGCAATGGTGGATCTAATTTGCGGCTCTGAGGGGCGTTTGATCGTCAGCGGCATCGGCAAATCCGGAATCATCGCTAAAAAGATCGTGGCCACCTTAAATAGCACCGGCACGAGGTCTCTGTTTTTGCATCCGGTTGAGGCCATGCACGGCGATCTCGGCACTGTGGCCCATGACGACATATTCCTGGCGCTTTCAAACAGCGGAGAAACCGACGAACTCAATATGCTCATTCCCAATATCCGGGATATTGGGTGCACGGTTATTGCATTCACGGGCAGCACGAACTCGACCCTGGCAAAGCAAAGTGACATCGTTATCGATGTAAGCGTGGCCTGCGAGGCTTGCCCGATGGGTTTGGCACCAACCGCCAGCACCACGGCCCTTGTCGCAATGGGTGATGCCCTTGCGGTTGCCCTGATTGATAAAAAACAAATCAAAGCGGATGACTTTAAAAGATATCACCCCGGCGGTTCCCTGGGTCAGCGGCTCAGCAGCAGGGTAAACGACATCATGCGCACCGGCGATAAACTACCGCTCATATACCAGGATGCGACAATGGAAAGCGCCGTTGAAGTAATGGATCGGGGGCGCTTGGGGGCAACTCTCGTGTTGACTCCCGACAACTTGCTCTCGGGGATCATCACAGATGGCGATTTGCGTCGTGCGGTTGCAAGGAAAAAACCGATTTTTCAGCAAAAGGTCCGGGAAGTTATGACCAAAAACCCGCGGACGGTGCAACCGGATTCCCCGACTTACGATGCGCTGAACATGATGGAACAATACCAGATCACGGTCCTGCCCATCATCGATGCCAGCGGCAAAGTTCGCGGGATGTTGCATCTGCATGACATTCTGGGCAAAGGGGAGTTCAAGTTTAACGGTTCGCAGGCCGATGGAGCCAAACCGGATGCGGGCGATGGAAATTAAACGGGCAATCGCTTGATGGTTAAGCAATCGGGGATTTATTGGGCCGCCGTCAGACGGATGATTCGCTATTTCTAAAAGCTGGGCATAAGAATCCCCAGATCCCTCACTTGTTTATAGGGTTGGGTAGGAGCGCGAAAGGCAAACCATGAACACCGAAATCATTGATACGACCATACCTTCGCTGGGCGAAGCAAAAATACCATCCCCCAAAAGGGCCCGTATGAAAGGCTCTCAGGAAATAAGCTTTATTTCCGATCAAGACCGAGTGACTGTAGAAGTTAATATAAACCGTATAAAGGATATGATTCAAGCAGGGCAGGAACCGCCTTCTTTTGAGATGGCAGGTCCCCGGGACAAGATATATTTCGACCCGAGCAAACTGAGATGTGCTCTGGTGACCTGCGGCGGGCTTTGCCCGGGCTTAAATGACATTATCCGAGCGATAGTATTGGAATTGTACTATGGTTACGGGGTTTGCAACATCTGCGGAATTAAATACGGGCTCGAAGGTTTTATCCCAAAATACGGCCATGACGTCATTGATCTCAACCCGAATATTGTTTGCAACATTCTCGACATGGGGGGATCCATCCTGGGGTCTTCACGGGGACCGCAGTCGATCGAAGAAATTGTGGACAGTCTGGAGCGCATGAATGTCGGTATTCTCTTTATGATCGGAGGAGACGGTACCCTGATGGCGGCTTCCAAGATAACGGAAGCCATTACGCAAAGGCGCTTAAAAATCTGTGTTGTCGGCATACCAAAAACCATCGACAACGACATTCATATGGTCTCTCGATCCTTTGGGTTTGATACGGCCGTGGATGTTGCCACCCAGGCGATCAAAGGTGCCCATAATGAGGCCGCCAGCTATCCGAATGGCATCGGCCTCATTAAACTGATGGGCAGGCATTCCGGATTTATTGCAGCGACAGCGGCCCTGGCCCAACAGGATGTTAATTTTGTCCTGATTCCCGAGATCGATATAGACCTTGAAGGAGAAAATGGCCTTTTCCGTAACCTGGAAAAACGCCTTTATTTGAGGGGACATGCCGTTATTATCGTGGCCGAGGGTTTTGGTCAAAAATTTTTTACGGATGCCGGCAAAGAGTGCGATGCCTCCGGAAACATCAAGTTAAAGGATATCGGCCTGTACCTGAAGGAAAAAATCGCGGCCTATTTCAAAACCAAAAATATGCAAATCTCGCTTAAGTATATAGATCCCAGCTACATGATCAGGAGTTTGCCGGCAAATGCCAACGATAGTGTATTTTGCGGATTTCTCGGCCGGGATGCCGTGCATGCCGGAATAGCAGGCAAGACCAAATTGATCACCAGCCACTGGAACAACTTTTTCGTGAACATACCGCTGGCGTTATCGGCAGGAAACCGCAAACAGGTTTCACCGAATGGCAAATTATGGCGCAGCGTCCTCGAGGCAACCGGTCAGGGGTCTTTAAAAAACGACGGGTGTCAATAATCAACACCCAGCCGCCGTTGATCTCGGGGAGCAATGCAGCGGTCAAACATTCGGTGGCGTTTAATATGGTTCCAATTCCAGAAACCGTTTGCCTTCGATATGGAGAAGACGGAGCTGTTTGCGGACGTCGCCGTTGGGATCGAAGGCGGTAAGCCCGGTTACTCCCTCGTAGTTTCTCAGACCTAACAATTCCTTTTTGATCGCACTGCGGGACCGAATATCGGGCCGAGTGACGATTTCAAATAACATCAGGGCAGTGTCATAAGTGGTTGCTTCTATAAATCCCGGTTTTTCAGCATAGAAGGCATTGAAACTTTTGACAAAATCACTGACCCGTCTGGATGAACTTTCTGCAAAAAAGCCGTCTGTCATCACGGCTCCCTGGACATAATCCTTTGCCATTTCAATCAACTTATTTGAATGCCACAAGTTGGTGCCCAGCAAGTAGACGTTCTCGACATCATAAAAGGCCAACTGGGGAATGATAAGCCCGCTCATTTTAGGGGCGTCCGGAATAAAAACAGCTTCAAAATCCACAATGGCCAGCGGTTCCTCCTCATCTTTTTCCTCCCGATCGACCCCGTTATCATCCATCCCGTTATCATCATTTCGGCTCTCTTCAAGGTTTTCGGTCTCATCCCCGCCCAAGGATGCCATGATCTCTTTAAGGTCCGGCGGCACGTTGTAATAGAGTCCCACAAGCTTTTTTATTGGCCCTGCGAAATCGGTATGAGAGGGGTTATATGCTTCCACCCCGACGACCGTGCCGCCATATTTTAAGACCTCGTCCCAAAACAGGTTCATAAAAGTAGTCCCGTATTTTTCATTGGGATATAGTATCGCAAACGTTCTGACACCCAACTTTTCAGTTGCAAAGGAAACGAGGGTTTGGACCTGCAAGCGGGGTGTTAGAAAATTTCTGAAGACATAATCTCCAATCTCGGTAATATTATCCTTCTGCGTGATCGTGATGATGGGAAGGCCGTAGTCCTGGGCAATTTCGGCGGCCGATTCCGCCGTAACCATGGGGCCGATGATAGCGGCGACCTGCTCATCAATCAATTCCCGAACGGCCGCCCTGGCCTTGTCCGGATCACCGCCCGTATCCTTGATCACAAGGCTGACCGAGGGATCAAAACCTTTGGCACTGAATTGCGCGAAAGCCAGTTCAATGCCCTTCAGAGCGCGATTCCCGTACCGCCGATAGGGACCGCTGAGGGGAAGTAAACATCCGATGGCGGTACGACGATAAACAAATTTCTCGGATATTTGTTCCATCAGGCTTTTTGCGTGCTGCACCTTTTCGTGTTCGGGATAATGCTTTATGAATTCGGACAGAGCCCGGATGGCCTCATCGAATTGTTCGTCGGCTGAATACGTAAATCCGAGTTGATACAGCAGATATCCCCTGGGAAGATCCTCCTGCACGTAACCCAACAATGATTCAAGGGTAGCGGCATCGAGCCGACTGATTGCCTCTTTCAGTTTATCGACCAGAACGTCTTGCCCCTCGGCAACGGCCTTCTTATGGGCCATGGTATAAAAATATACCGCATCTTCCGGGGCTTCCTGCGCCACATAGGTATCGCCTAAAATCGTGTAGGTTCTGACAACGAGATCCCTGGAAACCTTTTCCTCCAGCACGGTTGAAGCCAATTGGATAACTTCCTCATATTGCCCCAAATTGTAAAATGTGGCCAGAATTCCAACTTTGGCCTGTCCGACAAAGGTACTGTCGGGGTATTCTGCCAATAGGCGCTGGTAGGCATCCTGGGCCTTCTGATAATCTGCCGACGCCGTGTGTATTGCCCCGATCCTTATGAGCGTCTCCGGGGCATGCTGCCCTGCAGGGTATTTGGCAAGATACCTTTTATAGGTTTCAAGCGCGTCGCCATATAATTCGGCCTGGAATAATTCCTCGGCCCGCAGGAATAGTTCCTCCTCCGGCCGGACTCCCTCGGGAACGGGCGATACTGTAATTTTCGGTGCACAGGCCCATAGCAATAACAGGGCTGCCGCGGTGATGGCACCGGCTTCCAAAATTTTATTGAACACATTAACAGTGGATTTGTTTCTCATATCGCCTTCTCTCTCCCATTCTTTAGCAAAAAAAAGAGTTGATGCGGATGGCCAGACCCCGAGCTGCTTTAAGATGGTTATTTCGGGGATCGGGGCATTTTTTGCACGATCCCCGAATTATTTGAGGTCCCGGTCGAGGCCGGAAATTTTCGGTTTAACCTTCGTTAGTATACCTTCGCTGTATCGATCGCAAAACATCCAGGCAGGAAAAAAAGATTTCCACCAGTTCAGGGTCAAAGTGACGCCCGGCTTCCTTTTCAATGGTTGCCAGGACTTCAGATTCATCCCAGGCATCCTTATAAATTCTGGCAGACGATAGAGCATCATATACATCCGCGAGGGCAACAATTCTGCCGAATAACGGGATCTCTTCCCCCTTTTTTCCGATGGATTTGCCCTCCGGTGAGATATAACCGTCCAGCGGATTTCCAGTGACGATGTCAACATGCCCGGGATAGCCTTCGCCATCCCACCTTTCGTGATGGTTCAGCGAGACCAGGGTCGCTGCATCATCAAAATCCGATTGACGGCCCAAAAACAGTTGCGCCCCCAATACGGTATGTTGTTTCATTATCTCAAATTCATCATTGTTGAACCGGCCCGGCTTCTTCAGGATAATATCCGATATGGCGACTTTCCCAACATCGTGCAGCATAGCCGCCATGCGAAGTACATCCCGATTTTTATCAATGGTTTTTGCGGCCAGCTTTCGCCCCAACGCCCATTTTTCATAAAGCTCCACCGCAAATCCCCCGACCCGATTAACATGAGCGCCTGTTTCCTTGGGGTCGCGCAGCTCGGCCATCTTGATCATTCGAAGAATAATTGCCCGCGTCATCTGGGCGCGTTCCAGCGCTACGGCAGCAATACTGGCAAAGTGCAGCATCATTTTTTCGTCTTTTTCGGAAAAAGGTATCACCTGGCCTTCAGCATCCTGGGCGTTAATAATCTGAAGAATCCCCAGGACATCTCCATTGGCCGATTTTAACGGAATCGTGAGCATCGACCGGGTGGTGTACTTGGATTTTTCGTCAAACTCCTTACCAAATTTATAGGGTCTGGTCGGTTCAAGCATGTACACATCTGGAATATTTAAAGGACGGCCGGTGACGGCAACATAACCGGCGATACTTTGTTCGTTGATGGGAAGAGAAAATGTCGAATAAATAAGTTTTTCACCAATTTGAAGGCGTTTTTGAAGGGTATCGTTCTGGGTATAGGTAAATTGGAGGGTATCTCTGGCGACTATGTAGATGGAGCCCGCATCGGCATTTACGAACCGGCGGGCCTGGGTGAGAATGTGCTCCATTAAGATATCCAGGTCGCTGACCTGGTTGAGTTCGATGACCAGATGTGTCAGGGTGTCCAGTTTTTCCTTTTCAGTCAGCATGTAAGCTCCTCATCGTATCATCCCAATGCCCTTCCCGATGTGATATCGGACCAGAAATGTGAAGCTCCCCGCCCTATATGGCGGGGGTTCTGCCGTTCGGCAGAGCTTCGCAGCCCGGACAGGAAGATATCTGTCGCAGACAGCTTCCCTTTTAACAGGGAAGCGAACCGGTCACAAGTTTGACCACTGAAATGTCCGGACCCGCTTAACGATTTTTGCACGCACCCCATACTTCATTTAACTCAGGGATCGGGGTGTTTTTTGCACGGCAAGATGCCGGGGTGTTGCCTGCCCAGCCTGACAGCGGCAACTGCCTTGCATTTTACCGCCGGCCATTTTAAACGCGCACCCCAACAAGATCCGACGCCGTATTTTGCCTTTCTCGGCGCCAATGGCCCTCTGCCCCTTGATAGCAGCGGTGCTATCATCTTGTCGTGAAAAAAACACCCCGACACATCATTTAACTACATATTCACCTAAAAATCAAACACAAGCAAAATTGATAAAAACCTCCCCGGTAATATCTATGATGCGTCCTCTTGGCCACGGTCAACGGAAACCCTCTAAGCGTACCGCGTTGGCCAAGCAGGGACTTTGGCGGTATATTGCAATCCAACATATCATATGCTAAATTATATTAAAATGTCCTAGCTGTCATTCAATTCGAGGGCGAGAAATTACCTAATACTCAAGACAAAAGATAACTCACCGATTATACGTTAAATTAGATAAAAACCCAATTGCTCACCCCTCAGAAAGTGAAAGGAGCGTTGCCCGATGAACCGTCTAAAATTTTTTTTATTATTGATAATATTGCTCTTTTCTGCCGGTGCCTCGGCTGAATTTTATAAATATTATGATGAAAATGGAAACATTCATTTCACCGATGATTATAACAAGGTCCCAAAAAATCAAAGACAAAATGTCAAAGAATATGAAGAAGTTAGAACAGATGAATCCGATCAGGCAGCGACAGCAAAAGAAGCCGAGGGCCAAACCGATGAAGAAAGTGATGCATCCCGGACAGCCAGTAAAAGCAATAAATTTGATTTCGATGCAAAAATAAAAGAATTCGACCGCAGAAAACAGGCATTGGCGCTGGAATATGAGTCTTTAATGGCGGAAAATCAGAAGCTTGCCAAGGAAAAGGAGAAGGCCAAAACCGCTGCTGATATCAGACGTTACAATGAGCGCGTGAGCGCTTTAAACAAAAAAATAAATGAACATGATCGTAAAAGAGAAGCGTTTTTCACCGAGGTGGAAGCATACAATGCCAAGGTAAATGAAGAAAACGAAAGAAGGAAACAAAAACAGGAAAAGAAAAAGTAATTAATGGTCAAGGCCGCAGGTATCAAAATTCGATCGTGTCATGAACAAACCTTTAAAAGAAGAATTTGTCAAAATTTCTGTGCTAGAGAACACCATCGAGGCGCAACTTGTTGAATCCGTTCTCCTGGAACAAAATATTCCCCATCGGATTCAATCATTTCATGATACCGCTTATAATGGATTGTTCCAATTCCAAAAAGGGTGGGGCGCTATCTGGGCCCCCGAAAAATACAAAGAAATCATCATCGAGATCCTAACGGATGTGCGAACCACCGACAAAATCACGCCCGCGGATCCGATTGACCCTTAGCATTATTCCAACAGGTGCGATCACCCGCGAAATTTAACTGTGAAATTAAACGAAATTTCAAAACCCACCCAAAGCGTTTTCCCTTGACAGCCTGCCCTGACAGATGAAAAATAATACTTATTGTAAGTAAATAGATGAGGGGGGCGGGGTGTTTTTTGCACGGCAAGATGCCGGGTTGCTGTCTGCCAAGCCTGGCAGCGGCAACTGCCGTGCATTTTACTGCCTGCTATTTAAAAATTTCACCCCAACAAGAACCGACGCCGTGTTTTGCCTTTCTCGGCGGCAACAGCTGCCCTGCCCATTAAAAGCACCGGGGCTTTCATCTTGTCGTGAAAAAAACACCCCGACCCCTGAAATAGATAAACCATAAAGAGGAGATGCGCAAATGTCTGAGACAGATGTTAACCCGAAAGATTTTGAAAAAGCTCTCAAAGTCGGCAGACCGCCGAATGTGGTCGCGTTATTTCCAAATTCCAGAGCGCTGATTGTCAGCGGCAAGTATATTGACAGGGCGATGCTGGCAAAAGGAAAAGCGATCGCACTGGCAGCCAACGGTAGAAACAGGTTTGTTATTCGAGGGGCCCTGCAGGCCGCTCAAAAGGCGAATGCCGCCATAATCATTGAAATTGCAAGGTCAGAAGGGGGTGCAAATGCCTATTGCGCTGTTAATTACTGGAATATCGCCGGATATGTAGACGCGATCTGCAACGAGCTGGGCATTACGATACCGGTGGCTATTCATGCGGACCATTATGGTATCAAGCAGCAAGAAGACATTGCAGAGGCAAAGGTGGAGATCCCGACGCTTTTTGAAGCCGGTATGACATCGATCGCCATCGATGCGTCTCACTTACCTGATGATCAAAACCTGCTTGCCAATTTGGAATTGAATCCCTGTGTACCGGAATGGGCCGGACTCGAAACTGAAGTGGGTGAAATAAAAGGCAAAACCGGACTCTCCACCGTAGATGAGGCGCTGTTTCTCATTCAGGGATTAAATGCCCACGATATATTTCCAGATTGGATTGCCTTAAACAACGGCACCACGCATGGTATTGAGGAAAGCGGCCAAGGAATTCAGGTTGATCTAACCCGTCAAATTCACGATGCCCTGAAACGGTATAACGTTTCCGGTGCCCAGCATGGCACATCCGGCAACAGTTCGGATAGATTGCGGGAAATTGCCGCCAAGACCCGAACCACAAAAGCCAACGTTGCAACTGCGCTACAAATGATTTCCTGGGGTCTGGAGGTGAACGATTACGGCAACGCCATTCTCGACGACGAGGGCAACTTCATCAAAATCGAAGGCGTGGGTGTTACAGAAAAAATGTGGTCGGAAATGGTTGCTTTTGCAGAATCTCAAGGGCTCAAGGGCGGAAACTATAAGAAACTGAATCTGCCGTTTGAAAACAAGCTTTTGGGTCAACCCAGCGAGATCCGCAGCAATATGAGCGACAGGGTTGCGTCCTTTGCCTATAACATGATTGTCAACGTCTTGAACTCGGGAGATACAGCCCCGCTGGCCATTCAAGCGATACTGGAAGCCGGCTCATGTGATTGCGGCCCCAAAGCGGCTAGAATCGAAAATCCTGACGACTGGACGGCGGATAAGATCATCCAACGGGCGTCTGCCCTATCCTCCGACAAGGGGGAAGCTGGGGATTTTGACGATTAGCGATGAGAAAAAAAACCCATTGCCCATTTTGTGGTGGCCGGCTGACGAAAAAGGCGCTCGAAGGTATTCAGCGCCTTTTTTGTGTCCAATGCGGCGACGTTGTTTACGAAAATCCAATCCCGGCTGCTTGTCTGGTGGTCGTTGACGACACCGGCAGGATACTGCTGGTCAAGAGAAGTGTCGAACCGAAAATAGGCAAATGGTGCCTGCCGGGCGGTTTTATCGAGCTGGGTGAGACACCCGACCAGGCCGCCTTAAGAGAACTGAAAGAAGAGACCGGGCTGACGGGTGAAATCAAAAGTCTGCTGGGTGTGGCCGCCAATCCCAGCGATCTGTACCATACTGTGCTCATGGTGGGCTATCTCGTTGACCGTTATACCGGTGACCTCCGGCCCGGTGACGATGCATCCGAGGTGGCCTATTTCAAGGTAGAGCGTATCCCTGAAATTGCCTTTGAAAGCCATAAAAAGTTTATTGGGATCTATTTAGCTGAAACCTTCCAGGGTGATTCTCGAAATAACCTTCCGAAATAAAGCAGAATGCGGTCTGTCACGGTTAGCCGCCTTCATCCGCTTTGGCCTCTTCCCAGAGGATATCCAACTCCTCAAGCGTCAAAGAATCCAACGCACGGCCTTGATCAGAAACGACCTTTTCCATGGTTTTAAATCGCCTCTCAAACTTCCTGATTGATGCTGCCAATGCCAGTTCGGGATGAACGCCAACAAAACGAGCAACGTTGGTAAGGGTAAATAGAAGGTCTCCGAGCTCCAATGTGATGTGATCCACGTTTTTGCTGTTTAAAGCGGATTTTAGTTCTGACCATTCTTCTTCGGCTTTATGCATCACTTCTGAAAGATCAGGCCAGTCAAAGCCGGTTCTGGCGGCACGTTCAGAAATTCTATACGCTCGCATCAGGGCGGGGAGCCGAGAAGGGACGCTGTCCAGTATGGAAGCGTCGGGAGCACGTTTTTTCTCCTTCATTTTGATCTCATGCCAGCGCATTCGTATTTTTTCGGCAGTGGATGAATTTTCATTGCCAAAGACGTGGGGGTGGCGCCGAATCATCTTTTGGGCATTTGAATTGACGACATCCTTTATATCAAACAGCCCTCTTTCCTGATACAATCCGGCAACAAAAAAAATCTGAAACAAAACATCGCCGAGTTCCTCACGGATTTGCTCCGGGTTGTCCGAGATGATCGCTGCAAACAGTTCAAATATTTCTTCGACCAAATAAACGGCAATGGATCTGGGGGTCTGTTTTTTGTCCCAGGGACATCCGTCATCTCCCCTCAGCCTCTCAATCAATTCAACGAGGGTATCAAACGGACCGGGAGCGGGCGGTGATTTTTTTGATTTCAGCGGGGAATCTTCCAAGACTTTTTTAAATCCATTAGGTTGGCGGAAAACTGACGCTTCATGTCTTTTGTAACAACTTTGGCCATCTTTTCAGAAACCAGCGCCACATGGGGTGCAAGCACGGAGTTTCTGACGATAGGATCCCCTCTCGGCAGAAAGGCCGTAAAAATGATCAAAAGAACCGAAATGATAAGCACACCTTTAAACAGGCCAAATCCGGCGCCACAGATTCGATCGAACCACCCCATAAAAGCAATATTAAGCATGTATTTGATAAACACCCCGATGACGCTGACGATAAAAAACACCAGACAAAATATTATCAGAAAACCCATGATATTCTGAAAAGAATCGCTTGTGATCCACCGGGAGAACAATCTGGCAAGACCGGCATAATAGGTGTAGGCAGCATAGAATCCGGCCAAAACACCGATAATCGAAGATAACTCTTTAACCAATCCTCTAAAAATTCCTCTTATCACACAAAATGAAACGATAACGATAGTGGCCATATCAAATGGATTCATAGCGCCTCTTGGTTCGGCTGCCGTTTTCCACAATCTCCCGCTGTGGCTATATTGCGATAACTCAGCTGCTGTATCGAGAGTCCCGGCGCACATGCCGAGATGCCGGATCTGTTGAGATAAATGGCAAAATTAACAAAGCAACTTCTTTCCGTCAAGGTGTTTTTCCGATCCTGACAGTTACCGTTAATTCTGATTTGCAATCCAATCAAAAGGTATGATATTAATATGCGTTCATATTTTTTGTCTGGGCCGGTGGTTTTCTGAGACATTTTTGCATACTTTTAATTTGATCGAATTCCAGCGAATGAAATGAAACGTCACCATTCTGCGGGATCCGAAATTGCTTATGGGAACTTTTGCATCAATCGGTGAGTCCTTTTTTAATGGAATCAGATACTGTCCATAACCTTGAAAAATCATCAGACAGCAAGTTGGTTAAACTGAATTTCTCTGAAATCGATCTGGCCCGGCATCTCTTCGGAGAGCACAATCATAACCTGCATAAAATCGCCGAGGCCCTGGACCTAACCATCAATGCCAGGGGCAATACGGTGTTCGTTCAAGGCGATGGTATTGCTGCTGATCTTGCCGAAAATATCCTCAAGCAATTATACCGTCTCCTGCAGGAGGGCTACCCGCTCCATCCCAACGACGTCGATTATGCCATTAAAGTCCTCAGCGGCGATGACCGTATCGACCTTAGAACAATTTTTCAGGACACCGTTTACGTTACCGGCAAAAAAAGTATTATTGCCCCCAAGAGTCCGGCTCAAAAAGAATATATTGATGCCATGCGAAGCTATGATATCGTCTTCGGCATCGGTCCTGCCGGTACCGGCAAAACCTACCTTGCCATGGCAATGGCTGTGGCTGCACTTTCCAAGGGGATTGTCAACCGTATCATTCTAACCCGGCCGGCCGTGGAAGCCGGCGAAGCCCTTGGTTTTTTGCCCGGAGATCTCGCAGAAAAGGTGAATCCTTATTTACGACCCCTCTACGACGCGCTGCACGATATGATGCGATTTGAAAAGGCTTCAAGGATGATGCAGCAGGGGGTCATAGAGGTCGCACCGCTTGCTTTCATGCGGGGCAGGACGCTAAACGATTCTTTCATCATACTCGATGAAGCGCAGAATACCACTTCTGAACAAATGAAAATGTTTCTGACGCGCATAGGATTCAATTCTAAAGCTGTCATAACGGGAGATATCACTCAGGTCGACTTGCCGGGTGACAAAACTTCCGGCTTGATCGAGTCCAAAAATATCTTGCAGGATATCGATGGTATCCGTTTCGTGTTTTTTTCGAAAGCCGATGTTGTCCGCCATCGGCTTGTTCAAAAAATTATCAAAGCCTACGAGGATCTCGAGGCCAGCAAAAAGATATAGTGCGGTTCGCAGGGCTTGAACCGGCATTGGTGCTGACCGCTTCCTGCGAAACAAAACAACGATGATGGGCAATGAAAACCGAAAATTATAAAAAATCGATACAAACGACCTTCGATAAAAGCCGGCGCTTCCGTTGGGGCCTGCTAATTCTTACAACCGCGGTATTCATCATCATAGTTTACCCCAACCTGTTGGCCACGAAACATACCTATCAAATCGGAGATATTGCCGAACGGGACATTAAGGCCCCCAGAGAGTTTTTCATTGAAGACCGCGATGCAACGGAATCGAGTCGACAACGGGCCGTGGAAAGTGTTTTAACCGTATATGATTATGACTCAAATCTTTCCGTCGCCCTGACTGAACGGGTGGAAAAAGCATTTTCTCAGATGCACGCCGTTGTTGCGGCTGCCAAAGAGAATCCGGGGGCCGCGAAAAATCCGGATGAAACCCTAAATTCTTCCCCATCTTTAAAGGTTCGAAGCAATACACCCCTGGAAGAACAGCTCTGGCAGATGAAGGGCGACTTTGAGACCAAGCTGGGCATCAAGGTTAGTGACGGTGTTTACAAAATACTGGTTCGTGAAAAGTTTTCCGAAGATATTGCCGATCTGATCAGCCAAATTCTGACAAAGGTATTGGAAAACGGCGTTGTCACAAACAAAGCCATACTTCTCAGGGAAGCGGACAAGGGGGTTGTATTAAGAGACGTCAGCACCAAAAAGGAGCGGGGCGTCACCAATTTAAAACAATTCTACGGCCTTGATCAGGCCAAAACAATGGTGAGGGTTATCGGGCAACCGCTGCTCCAAGAGCACAAGTACCTATTTCGAAACCTGGTGGTTGATCTGGTGCAGGGTATGATCCAACCCAACATAACCCTTAACAAGAGCGAAACCGAAGAGCGCAAAAAAAGGGCATCCGCAGAGATCAAGCCCACTTTATACCAGATTAAAGCGGGGGAAATGCTTTTGCGTGAAGGCGAAAGGATCACCGAGATCCAGCTGTTAAAGCTGAAGGCGCTGCAATCTCAAACCAGAAACGAAGACGTTATCGCCAGCAGTATCGGCGCAGCCATGGTAATCCTCTGCTTGCTGATTACGACCTATATTCTACACCTGTATCCTCCAGAGCACAAAGCACAGGGCCATAACAAAAAGCTGCTTCTGTTCACGAGCGTACTGATCGCCTGTTTGCTGCTGGTAGAGCTGGCCGCAACGTTATCGGAGGCATTTGTCTCAAACGCATTGTCTTCGATCAGTGTCCCATCCCTGGTCTTTGGCATACCACTGGCATCCGGGGCCATGATCATCTGCGTATTCATGGGGTTTAACCTGGCGATCCCCTTTGCCACCGTCCTGGCCATTTGCGCCACGGTAATATTTCAGAATCGATTTGAGTTTTTCATTTATTTTTTTATCAATTGCACCATGGCCGCCTACTGGATACAGGTCTGCAGGGAGCGCAAGGCCTTCATAAAGGCGGGGGCCAAACTGGGCCTGCTGAATGTCGTTTTGGTCACGGCTCTGGATGTTTATTTTGCTCAGTGGGCCTCGACCAAAATATTGTGGGATTGGGTCTTTGCGTTAGTGGGTGGCATCGGAGCCGGTGTTGTCACGGCCGGCATCGTGCCTCTGGTGGAAATTGCTTTTGATTACACCACCGATATCAAGCTGCTAGAACTTGCAAACCTAGATCGTCCCATTCTCAGAAAACTCATGATTGAAGCCCCGGGGTCCTATCATCACTCAGTCATAGTGGGATCCATGGTCGAGGCGGCAGCATCCGAAATCGGTTGCAATCCACCGCTGGCAAAAGCGTGCGGATACTATCACGATATTGGTAAGATAAAAAAACCGCTGTATTTCATAGAGAACCAGAGGGACGGCAAAAACAAACACGACAAGCTCGAACCCTCGATGTCCAGCCTTATACTGATTTCCCACATTAAAGACGGTGTTGAAATCGCAAAAGAGAACAAACTGGGAAATGCCATCATCGATGCTATTAAACAACATCACGGATCGAGCCTTATAACCTACTTTTATGATAAAGCCAAGCAGCGTAAGGGAGAAGGTGCCGTAAAAATCGACGATTATCGCTATCCCGGTCCGAAACCCCAGACGAGAGAAATCGCATTGGTTATGCTGGCCGATGTCATCGAAGCAACCTCCAGAACGCTTGCAAACCCGACACCCTCTAGAATACAGGGGTTGGTACAAAATATCATCAACAAAATTTATTCTGACGGCCAACTGGAGGAGTGCGAGATTACCTTGAAGGATTTGCACCAGATAGCCAAGAGCTTTAACAAAATTTTAAACGGCATCTATCACCATCGGATCGAATATCCTGAGAAACACCCATCAGGTAGCGAAAAGGCGAAAAATGGGAGTTCTGATAGACAACCGGCAAAGCAGTTACAAATTGTCTCAAAAGAGAATCAGGAGGAAGGCCCAGGCCATCTTAAACGCCTTGGGCAGTCCTAAAGCCGAGCTTTCTGTCGTGTTTGTCGATGATTCAGAGATAGGATCGTTAAACCAAAAATATCTCAACAGACCCGGCCCAACAAACGTTATCTCCTTTCCTATGCAGGAAGGTGAGTTTTCAGACGTCTCCCCTCTTCTTCTCGGCGATGTCGTTATTTCAACGGAAACGGCTCAACGGGAAGCAGCCGAATCAGGGATGGCCGTGGAAACACGCATTGACCAGCTCTTGGTGCACGGTATTTTGCACATTTTCGGATTTGATCACGAATCAAGCGAAGCTGATGCCGCTGGAATGGCAAACAAGGCTGCGGAACTTTTAACATTAGTTGAAAATCTCGATGAATAGTGAAGCTCCCCGCTCTAAGAGACTCTGCCGCCATTCGTCATCCCGGCCAAGTCCCGCGAAGCGGGGCGCAAGCCGGGATCCAGTCACAGCCTGTTAACATTGGTAAATTCTGGATTCCGGATCTCATCCCGCAAGGCGGGATTCGTCCGGAATGACGGCTTTTTGCGAATTGTGACACAGTCTTTAGAGGGGGCGGGGCTTGCAGGCAACCGAACCGGTCAAAATGGAGGTCTGACGATGGCAGGACTGGCTGTTAATGTCAATCATGTTGCAACGCTTAGAGAAGTCCGACGGGTCATTTACCCGGATCCAGTGGCAGCCGCCGTACTGGCGGAAGTAGCCGGGGCGGACGGTATCGTGGTTCATTTGAGAATGGATCGCAGGCATATCCAGGATCGGGATATCCGAATCCTGCGCAAGATCGTTCAAACCAGGCTTATTTTAAAAATGGCGTCCACCTCTGAAATGTTGGGGTTTGCCCTCGATATTAAACCTGACCTTGTGACGCTGGTTCCGGAAAAAAGAGAAGAAATCACAACCGAAGGCGGCATTGATCTGGTGGTTCACAAAACCACCGTTGCCGAGACGATCAGCACTCTGCAAAACAGCGGTATTCCGGTGGGGGTTTTTATCGATCCGGACCTGGAACAACTGAAACTGGCTCATCAATGTAATGCGGATTTGATTGAAATATACACCGGCCACTTTTGCGAAGCCACGACTGCTGCGAAAAAAGAACAGACATTTGCTAAAATTGTCGATGCGGTCAAATTGGCTTACAAGCTGAAGCTCGGTGTCAACGCCGGTCACGGGTTATGCTACAATACCATTAAAACCTTCAAAGGCCTTAGAGAAATAAATGAGTTCAACATCGGTCACAGCATTGTCGCCCGGGCCGTTCTGGTTGGAATGGAAAAGGCCGTCAAAGAAATGCTGGCTCTTATAAACGCTTTGTAAAAGGAGGATCATTGCATGTATCTCGTGACGGCGGCGGAAATGCGGCAAATGGATCGTGAGACCATTGATTCTTTTGGTATTCCCGGCAGAATCCTCATGGAAAATGCCGGACGCGGTGCCTGCCGGGTATTTCTTGAGCAATTCCCCGCCCTCGGACAAAAACGGGTTGCTGTTGTTGCCGGGCGGGGAAACAATGGGGGTGACGGCTTTGTCATTGCCAGGTACCTTTCCCATAAGGGGATAAATGTCACTGTCTTTTTGCTCGCCGAGCAGGGAAAGGTCAGCGGGGATGCAGCGGCAAACCTCAGGCTGCTGAAACCTATGGGCGTGCCGGTGGTTGAGCTGCCGGACCAGAAAACCTTTTCCAAGCACAAAACAGATTTGGTGCACCAGGATGTGTGGATCGATGCAATTTTCGGCACCGGTCTTAATTCAGATGTCAGGGGATATTTCAGGGATGTCATCGAGTTTATCAACAGCTCCCACAAACCGGTATTTGCCGTCGACATACCCTCGGGTTTGAATTCCGATACGGGGCAACCCGGCGGCATCTGTATCAGATCCCAGGCTACAGCAACCTTCGGATTTGCCAAAACGGGGCACATCCTTTTCCCGGGCGCCTCGTTCACCGGCAAATTGGAAATCATCGATATCGGCATCCCGCCCCACATTGTAAAAAGTGTGAATCCCAAACAGCACCTTTTGACACCGGCAGTCGTTCGCTCAGCCTATAAACCCCGACCTCCCGATTACCATAAGGGTAAAAGCGGCCATCTTCTCGTTATTTCAGGATCACCAGGTAAAACCGGAGCTGCCGCCATGACAGCCATGTCGGCCGTAAGGGCCGGGGCCGGGCTCGTTACCCTTGGAGTCCCGAAAAATTTGAACCCGATTTTGGAAACCCAAGTCGTTGAAGCCATGACCTGGCCGCTGCCTGAAACATCGGACGGTGTGCTCGGCGAGACATCTTTTGACCAGATCATGGACTTGCTTTCCGACAAACAGTGCCTGGCTATCGGACCCGGTATCGGCCAATCAGAGGAAACCAAAGATCTTGTCCACCGTCTGGTTAAGGCCTGTCCGGTGACCATTGTCATGGATGCTGACGGACTCAATAACCTTGCCAGCAATGTAGAAGTGTTAAGTACCTGTGATGTTCCGATCATATTGACCCCGCACCCCGGCGAAATGGCCAGGCTCATTTATTCAACTCCCCGTCAAATTCAGGCGGATCGTCTCAATTTTGCCCGTGATTTTGCCGGAAAATTCAAAGTCCACTTGGTATTGAAGGGTGCCAGAACGGTAATTGGGCACCCGGATGGACGGGTGTTTATCAATCCCACCGGCAATTCCGGGATGGCTTCCGGCGGCATGGGAGATGTGCTTACCGGGATGATCGCCGGTTTTGTTACCCAGGGGTATTCCCCGGAAACCGCTGCTCGCATGGGGGTTTATTTACATGGAGCCGCAGCAGACATGCTGGCCCGCGATATGGCACCGTTCGGCTATCTTGCAACCGAAGTCATGAATGCGATCCCCTCCCAAATCAGGGCCCTGGAAAAAAGTGCGCAAACCGGCCCCCCGGCTATTTAAACCCGGAACTTACAGGATATTTTTGCCATAAAATTAGCATACGATATTGAGACGATAAGCTATCTCAAAAATTTGGATTCGCTTCGAGGGTAAGGCGCGGGATATTGGTCCCCGCGCTGCTGCCGGCAACACCGCCATCGGACCTCGGACGGATTTTTGATATAGCTTCCAACGCTTAATAAAGCAGCCCATGATAACATCACATTAGGATATCGCTTGCCGTGGCAAGGATCCATACAATGGCGGCGTTGTCCGTCCAAAACGTGTTTGGATGAGAAAAAAGCAAATTCAAATAATAAGCCATTCTCCTGAGGAGACCCGGAAGCTCGGGCGCAAACTTGGCAAGCAACTCAAAGCTGGGGCAATTATTGCCCTCACCGGCGATCTGGGGAGTGGAAAAACAGTATTTGTTCAAGGCCTGGCCTCAGGTTTGGATGTATCGAATGACTACTATATCACCAGCCCGACCTTCACCCTGATAAACGAATACATGGGGCGCTATTCTTTTTACCACGTCGAC
>JASFTQ010000049.1:0-19283 GCA_050053515.1 Desulfobacterales bacterium
ATGGCCGTTGGGAAGAAATCGAGGGTCTTGCGCGATATGTGTGGGGGTCTTATGAAAACAAACTTCTTAGATTATGGGGTTTATCAAAATAATATTCCGGTGGCACGAGGTCCGGGTGGGGGGTAAATTTTTGTCGAGTAACTTTGTTTCTTCTTGGTAATTTTAAAGTGTCCGCGGTTGCTCGATTCGAACGAGTCCCAAGCCTCCATCGATGGTGATGACGGATCCCTCAGGAATCTTTTTGGTCGCCTGCCGAACGCCGACAATCGATGGTAAGCCCAATTCTCTTGCAACAATGGCACAGTGATTGAGCAATCCGCCCTCTTCGACGACCACACCGCTGACCACACTTAAAACCGGTGTCCAACCAGGATCCGTATTGATGGCGATCAGGATATCGCCCTGGGCGATATCCGCCCGGCCCGGATCCTCCACGATTCTGGCCCGACCGGTCACCCGGCCGGGACTGGTACCCGTTCCTCTCATCACGTCGTCATCGATGGGAAATTCATTGACCGGCTGGCCGTCTATAAAAAATGTACTGGGATCAAAAGGTTCGGAAAACGATTGTCGACGCTGCGATGCAATTAATTTAGCCTCATTTAACGACAATTTTGCGCTGACAAACCGGTTTAATTCTTCCTGATTTAAAAACAAAACCTGTTCGCCGAGCCCGGTCTGATTCCCCAAAACAAGGAGGTTTTTGCGGATCTGAAAAAGAGCCCTGTCCAGGAGAAATCTCAGCTCCTCCCTCAGATCCAGGAACCGTAAAGCAAGCCTGTGGATCAGCCAAACTGCCAGCCGCGTTATCGGTTGATACCTTTCCTCCCGACGCTTCCAAATAGCACCGGCCATGTTGTGCGCCAACTCTTTGCTTTCCCTTGGCTGGGCAACCTGTGATGCAGCGCAGTCGGCATTGCCGCTGGCGGATAGTCGCGAAAATTGATGGCGTAACAGTGATTGAAGAATTCCGATAACAATTTCGGGGGCCTCTGCCCATCGCGGCACTTGGAGGGTTCGATGTGGAGAACGACATCCGTAATTTTTAAGAAAATTATCAATCTCATCTTTGAATTGCTGGGGCAAATTAAGTGCCAGCTGTTCGGGAGGCTCGCTGAGAAAACGGGTTTTAAGAACGGCATCCCGGTATATTTTTTTAGCTAACGCTCGGAATTTTTGTTCGACTTCGACGGTGATGTTTTTACCGGCGCTGCGCAACAATCTGAGAAAATCCGAGTTGGGTAAGCCCAATCTGTCGACCACCAACCAGCGCAGAACCCACACAAAAACCGTTGCATAAGAGTAGGGCCACTGATTCTTAACCTGGATATGGGTCATAATGTCCAGGGCCGTACATAATTTTTCAAGTGTCTGCCGCGGTGTGTCATGGGGCAATCGTTCGGCATCTCCAAGACGCCGGTCAATCTTTCTTTGACTGCGGGGGGACATCCAAAGACAAGTCAAAGGAAATATCTCCGGTTCTTTGAAAGGAAGAAGGGTGGATCGAAAGACGACCCGTATTTTCTTTATAAGCTCCACTGACGGTATTTTATCGAGGTCAAAAGCCGGCGGGAAAAGGGTCCGCAACTCTGAGATCCAAAATCTTCGGGGAATATAGGCCAGCACGTGTGCCAGGCCTGTGTTATTGACGTACAGGTAGCCATTAATCACGGTCATAGTGGGCGTGGCTACGGGGATACCTAAGAATTTCAATATGGCGGTGAGATCGTAGCGGGAAGCATTTTTAATCAATTCATGAGCAAGGAATGGTGTCAAGCGATCAGCCCACAGGTCGTTTGCGATCTTTCGCGTCCAGGTGCCGGCCGGGAAAATCAGTTTGTGTTCATCGAGTGTTGTAACAGCACGGAACTGGAGAAGCCATAATTTGTCATTACCATCAATGGCCCATTCGATGTCCAAGGGCGCTTCGTCAGCAAATGTTTCAAGTTCACGGACGAGATTGGCAATCGCAAGCCACTGGTCATCTTGTAACAGCTGTGACTCAAGTTGGGTGTCCCGTTTTCCTGACTGCGGTGGTTTAGTAACATTAAGTCTATTGTCGGTGTCTATGAAAGCACGGTAGGGGGAGGTGCGTCCGGAGACGAGATTTTCTGCCAAACCCTGTTTGGCTTCAATTACAATTTCCTTGCGGGCCGGACGCATGGGATTCCGGCTAAATGCCACGCCCGAAAATGATGCGCTCACCATCTGTTGCAATATGATCGCGACAAGAGGTATTTGCCCCTCATTGCCGGCGGCCTGAAGATAACTCCGCACGTTTTCCGCTTCGGCACTTTGCCAGCACTTTTCGATACATTGCTTGAGCCCTCTCTCGTTGAACACCCCGAGAAATGTTCGGTAGAGCCCGGCAAAACTCTGTTGTTCGAGATCCTCTCTTATACCCGATGATCGGATTGACAGTCCGTCAGTCAGACCCAGTTGTGAAGCTGCCTCAGAGACTTCATCAGCAAGTCCCTCCGGCCATTTATGGTTTGAAATAAAGAACCGGTGGGCTTCTATATTGATTGCAACCCCCGGCGGCACGGCAAATCCTGACCGGCTCGCCCTGGCAAGCGCAGAAAACTTCTGCCCCACCCAATAGGCGTCAAGCGCCCTGGCATCCTCAAATCGCACCAGATATTTCATTATTTATTTTGCGACCATTGCCCGCATCATGTCTCCGGCGTTTTCGGCATGATCGGCAATGGAACCGATGGTTTCGGCCAGTCGGACCATATGGAAAATCGTAACCGGGTCAATCTCCATATTCATTACCTTTTTCTTGATCCCATCTTCCAGCCTGTCGGCTGTATGCTCCATTTCGTGAAGACTTCGAATAATATTCTTTACCAGGACCCGTTTTTTTTCTGAGTACGTTTTGAAATAATTTCGCGCCTCTGTGAGCATGTTGCCCATTTCTTCTATAGGATAAATTACCGTGTCGACCAAAATGATGAAGTCTTTTTCAAGTGCTGTTGGAATGCCGGGATCACGGCGATATGAGATCCAATCGAGGGCCTCTTCCATGGCATCAAAAATGTTGTCCTGTTCCCGTAAATAACGAAACAAAGAAAACTTGTCGACCGGCATTAAGGTTCCCATGGGAATGTGGCCCCGGATACGCCGTTTGATTTTGTCTGCCTCCTCTTCTAATTTATCTACTTCCAGTCTAAATTCCTCAAATGTTTGGCATCGGTCGGAGACCGCACATTCCATGGCCTGTTGGAATACACCAGCGCATTCTTTTAGCTTTTCGACATGTTCCTGAAGGCCGTCAAAGGGTGATGATATAAACATGGAAATAAATGGTATCCGCATGATAATCTCCCCTAATAAATAAATTGAATAATGTTAAATATGGCCATGCTGGTTAAAGCTGCAGCCGGAACGGTGAGTATCCAGTAGGCAATAATTCGAAAAATTATTTTAAAATTGACCGCCTCAATACCTCGAGCAATACCAACACCCATGACACCCCCCACGGCAGCATGAGTGGTTGAAACCGGCAATCCCAGTTTTGAGGCAACCAGCACCGTCGTGGCTGCCGCAAAATCAACCGAAAAACCACGCGTATTGGTGAGGGTGGTAATTTTTTTGCCGATCGTATCCATAACCCGTTGCCCGGCCATGGCTATACCGCAGGCTATTCCGATACCACCAAACAAAAGCAGAAAAATGGGCACCGGAACCTTGGCCCCCACGACGCCGGTTTTGACCAGGAAGTAAATAACCGCCAGCGGACCGATGGCATTGGCCACATCATTTGCACCCTGCGCCAGGGCAACATAGCAAGAGGTCCCGATCTGGATACGTCGAAATATCTCCTCCTCTTGCCCGATAAATTCTTTGCTCACAAACCGGCGCAATAAGTTAGCCCCTGTAAACCCTAAAATAAGTGCCAGCGATAATGCAATGATTAATGCAAGCGGGGTTTCGATGGACATTTTTTTACCGAGGGGTGTTTTAAATAAGAATGACAGAATAACAATAAAAAAGGCCAGGCCGATGAAAAAAGGAGATAGCTTCAGCGCCCATTCATAGGAGTCTTTTTTTGTGAGAATCAGTTTGACAATGATTCTGAACATGCTGTAGCCGATGATCATACTGAAAACCGGCGAAATCACCCAGCTCAACACCACCGCACCGAGTTTGGCCCAGTTAATTACGGAAAATCCGCCGGCCATGATACCAAACCCAATCATGGCCCCCACAATCGAGTGAGTCGTCGACACCGGCAGGGACTTCCAAGTGGCAAATGATACCCAAAGGGAGGCAGCCAGCAACGCAGATAGGGCTCCTATTAAGGCCAGGTGCGGATCTGTGAGGATTTCCGTCGAGACAATTCCCTTTCTGATCGTCTGGGTGACATGGGATCCAATAAAAGTGGCGCCGATGACATTTAATATTCCCGCGATAAATATTGACTGACGGACGGTGATGGCCTTCGCTCCCACGGCAGATGCCATGGAATTGGCAACATCATTGGCTCCAATGTTCCAGGCCATATAAAAACCAAAGATATAACCGACAATCAGTATGTAAGATTCAGGTGACATTCAACGATTACGACAGGCTTGTTCTTCAGAATTCATTTATTAGGGTCGTGGGATAACTTTTACTTAACCGCTGTTGCTCTGGTTTTTGGTTTTTTGCAGTGGCCATATCATGGGAAATTTCTCAAATCAATTATATATCCGATTGAAAACCCGGGGTGCAATACTTATTGTTTAACAATTACAACTTCGAGTTATACATTGGCCGCTTGACGTGTACATTGTTATCATGTGCCGGGGGTTCAATTAGTAAAATGGATATAAGGTGTTTGCAATGAATAAAAAAATTCTATCCGTTTTAACGGCGTTTTGCCTGTTACTTTTTCATGAAGGCTTCCGGGGTGAGACCCGGGCCCAGAATATCGATCTGATCAAAATTGGAGACAACTTTCCGCAAGTTCCTTTGATCGCCCCTAAAGATATGGCTGCGCGAAGATACCTTGCCCTGCCGGAAACCATGAGTTTCGCGCTGAATGAAATAAAAGCCGACCTTGTCTTGGTCGAAATATTAAGTGTGCACTGTCCGAGCTGTCAGCGCCAGGCACCGGTGTATAATAAACTGTATGAGCTCATAGAAAAAGACGCCAATAGCAGGGGGCGCATCAAAATGATCGGTATTGCCGTGGGCAACAGTTCCCGTGAAGTTAAAGCGTTTATGGAAAGATATGAAGTAAGGTTTCCCATTATCGCGGACCCCGAATTCTTGATGCATCGCGCCATCGGTGGCAGCCGCACCCCTTTTGCAATTTACGTGAGGCAGGATCCGTCAAGTGGGGCAGGCATTGTCGCCGGCACCCATCTGGGTCCCAATAGAAAATACAAACGGTTATTGAAGAAGTTGAAGAAACTGATGAATCGGGACCTGGCCGCCCTCCGGCAAGAAGGTCGAAAAACCAGTGGGAAAAGGGCTGCTGTGAAACCCATACTTTCCGGAACGGAGTTGGTTCAAAGCGTAAAAAATGCTTTCGCCACCTCACCGGATGACATCACCAACTTTCAACAGGTATTTTTTAAAAACGGCAGAAAGGTATACACCGGACTTGTTCGAGAAAACGGTTCGGATCAGCGCTTATTTGCCGAGGTTGTCAGCCGTCCACCCACCTGCGATGTCTGTCACGATATTCACTTTATTTATGTGTTCGATCGCACCGGAAAATTGCTGGCTTTTGTGCCGCTTCAGTTGACAAAATGGGGAAATAAAGTCTGGACGGAAAAAGATGTGGCCACGATGCGAAGACAAATTGTTGGTAAGACCATCACCGAGCCGCTGATATTCAATCCGGCTGTCGATGCCATCTCAAGGGCAACCATTACATCTTCAATTATATACGATAGTCTATCCCAAGGGCAAGCGCTGCTAGAGAGGTTAAAAGAAAAGGGGTTTATCTAAGTGATCGACCGGGAAGCTTTTCCGCCCAAACTTTGACAATAGCGGAATGAATTATCAGCAGCCAAATCCTGCACTGGCTGAATTCATTAGGGAGCGTTGCGAAAAAACAGGTTGTAACCTAAACGTGCCTTTGAGGCATGATGTCGATTTTCCTCTGAGCTTATTATTTTAACATTTTATCACTGTCCTTTCGCTAAGGACCTTTATGCATGAGTTTGCATCCCGCCCGGCAGGACTGTGTCGTAATTCGTAAAAAGCCGTCTTTCCGGACGAATCCCGCTTTGCGGGATGAGATCCGGAATCCAGAATTTTCTCATGTTAACAGGCCATTGCTGGATCCCGGCTCACTCCCCGCGGCGCGGAACTTGGCCGGGATGACAGATTGTGACACGGGCTGCGGGCGGGGCTGATGATCGAAGGCACCCTGCAGCTCGCTGCAGGGTGCCTTCGCCGGTAGGAATTCTATCAACTCTGATTCGCTCGCTGTCCCCACATCAAGATGCGGGGATTGGGCTCGCTTTCACGGCCCATGGAGCGACCTCGTCAAAAAACTCTCCGAGCTCTGATATATTACGAATTTAGGATGGAACAATCGGCGGTTTTTATCTCGGCAATTGGATGGTAAAGGTACTCCCCTCGCCCAGGGTGCTCTCTACTGTGACCTCTCCGCCGTGAGCCCGAGCAATGTGTTTCACGATTGCCAATCCCAAACCGGTCCCCCCGAGTTTGCGGCTTCTGGCTTTATCCACCCGGTAAAATCTCTCAAAAAGGCGTGTCAGATGCTTTTTCGGAATTCCGGGGCCATGGTCCCTGATATCAATATACACATGGGAATTCTTGTAACCTGCCGCGATGTGGATTTCGCTGCCCGGATCGCTGTATTTCACGGCATTATCAATGAGGTTGACAAAAGCTTGTTCAAGAAGCGTTGCGTCAACCCGGGCGCTAATTTCATCTTCACAAGACAGGCTGATGGCTATATTTTTCTCATCCGCTTTTGACTGGCAGACTTGAATGGCTGTATTGATAATGAATTTTATCCGCCTGGTTTTAAATTTAGCCTTTTTCTTTTCATCCTCTTGCTCGAGCCGTGATAATGATAGCAGATCCTCTAAGATGGATTCCAGTCGATCCACGTGTTTGATGATAATATTCAAAAAACGCTCCCTTTCTTCAGGTTTGTCAACAGACCCGGTGTGGGGGGGTTCGACATAGCCTTTTATGGCCGTAAGGGGCGTTTTTATTTCGTGGGAAACATTGGCCACAAAGTCGCGCCGCATGTTTTCAAGACGCCTGAATTGTGTGACGTCGTTAATCAATACGAGAGCCCCAATATGGGATCTCTTGGCATCCAACAATGGCGAACAGCGCACATTTAGAATACGTTCACCACCGCGGTAGAGAATAATGTCATCTTCCAAAGGCCTTAGGGATAAGAGCGCTTGGGCAATAAACCGCTGAAAAACGGGATCTCGGATAGCTTCCTGGATGGTGCGGCCTTTCAAAGTTGGCAGGTCGCTTTCAAATATTTTAGCTGCTTCTTCATTTATGCTAATGATCCGCTCAGTTTTATCCACCACAATGACGCCTTCAGTCATACTTGCAAAAACCGCCTTAAGTTCATTGCGTTGGCTATCGATGATTTTAATGCGCTCATCGAGTTGAGCGGCCATTTTGTTCATGGCTTCGCTTAAACTTGCCATTTCTTCTGTATCCGGGGTCGGCAATCTGTGGGTCAGGTTGCCCCGGGAAAAATGGTCGGCGCCTTGTTTGATTTTCTCAATCGGTCGACTAATACGGCGGGTCACATACAGGCTAACGCCGGCGGCTAACAATGCAATGACAAGCCCTCCAATAGCAATCTTTATTTGAACAGAAACCAATGCCTCGTCAATGGAGGTTATGGGGATCGATGTTCTCAATACAGCCAGTATTTTTTCATCTTTGATCACCGGTATGGCAACATACATCATTTTTTTTTGTAGCGTATCGCTGTATCTCACTGAAAAGCCAAAACCGGCCGCCATCGCCTGACGAATTTCTACTCGGCTGGCGTGGTTTTCCATATTAGACGGTGTTTCCTGTGAATCGCCGATAACTTCCCCGGACGGCAATATGACGGTGATACGGGTAGCCGAACGCTTGCCGGAATCTTGCACAACTCGTCAACTAGGTTTGTCCGAAGGGGTAGAAGAAACTGTTCCATCTGCTTTTGCTCGGGCTTCAAGATTTTTTAAGGTCTGATCGAGAAAGAAATTCCGAAGGGATTTTGAAGCATACCAGCTGACAGCTACCAAAGAAATTACCGTGATGAGTATATAGGAAGGAAAAATCCGCCAGGCTATTTTTTTCTTTTTTTCATAGATTCTCTTTGAATCTGTACCCAACGCCCCGGACGGTCTCGATGTACTTCCCACACTGACCGAGTTTCTTCCTGAGCCCGACAATCTGGACATCTACGCTGCGGTCCGTAACCGGATAATCATCACCCCTTACTGCATCGACGATCTGCGAGCGGGTAAAAACCCATCCCGGGCGTCGGGCGAGTAAACACAATACCTGAAATTCCGTAAAAGTCAGGTCTATAGGCTTTTCATCGACTAAAACACTGCGTCGACCCGGATGAATTTTTAACCTGTGCCTTTTGATTTCCGCGTAATTGTCGGCCGGTTCGGTTTCTTTTCTCCGCAGTACTGCTCGGATTCTGGCGATCAAGATTCGGGGACTAAAAGGTTTTGTGATATAATCATCGGCACCCAATTCCAGCCCGGTTACAATGTCCGCTTCCTCACCTTTGGCCGTTAACATGATAATCGGTATCTGTTTTGTTTTCGAGCCACCTTTTAGTTTTTTGGCTACCCCCAGTCCATCAATGCCGGGAAGCATGAGGTCAAGAACGATCAAATCAAAGTTTTCATCTCTAACATGCTTTAAGGCACCCTCGCCGGTCTCTGCGCAAGTTACGTGATACCCTTCACGGGCAAGATGATATCTCACAAGTTCGAGAATATCTTCTTCATCATCAACGACTAATATTTTTTCTTTGGGCATCTTTTTACTCGACCTGCGGCAGCTTGACTTTATTTTAAGTATTTGAGGGGTCGGGGTGTTTTTTTCACGACAAGCTGATCGCTCCTGCGCTTCCAAGGGGCAGGGGGCGATTGCCGCCGAGAAAGGCAAAACACGGTGTCCGTTATTGTTGTAGTGAACGTTTTAAATAGCCGGCAGCAAAATGCAAGGCAGTTGCCGCTGTCAGGCTTGGCAGGCAACAACCCGGCATCTTGCCGTGCAGTCAACGCCCACCGCAAGAGCTGATAGTTTCAATATTCGATGACAGGCTGAAAAGCCGAGACGAAACAATTGATTCAAGCGTTGCACTTGCAGCCGGGTGCAAAGCACCCGGTTGTATGGCAAGAAAAAAATACCCCGACCCCTGATCTATATTATTCATATTGTTCCCGGTATTTGCGGACGACCCGCAAGGCAATGACGTTTAAAATCAGCCTTACGATGAAAAGCATGAGCCCCAGTGCAAATGCCGCCAGTGTTTTGGGGCTGTCGAATTCCTGATCACCGACTAAAAGGGTTACAATCTGCACAGTCACAGTGGTTACCGCTTTGAAAGGATTTACCGTTAAATTCGCCGAAAGACCGGCCGCCATAACTACGATCATGGTTTCACCGATGGCTCTGGAAACCGCCAGCAGAATGCCGCCGACGATACCGGGCAACGCCGCGGGCAAAACCACCTGTTTGATGGTCTCAGACCGCGTCGCCCCTAACCCATAAGCACCATCCCGCAAAGCCTTCGGCACGGCGTTGATGACATCATCGGAAATGGAGGACACAAAAGGAATGATCATAATGCCCATTACCAGACCTGCTGCCAAGGCGCTTTCTGAAGAGACATCCAAGCCCAAAAAGGATCCACCGCTGCGAATCAGGGGGGGAGACGGTTAAAGCCGCGAAAAAACCATAGACAACCGTTGGAATGCCGGCCAGAATCTCCATCAAGGGTTTGGCAGTTGCCCGAAATTTACGGTTGGCATACTCTGAAAGATAAATGGCGGACATCAGGCCAATAGGGACAGCCACGGACATAGCAATCACCGAGATCAGGAGTGTGCCGAGGAAAACGGGCATAGCGCCGAAAGCCCCCGATGAACCCACCTGATCGGCACGGATGGCCATCTGGGGACTCCATTTCAGTCCGAAAAGAAACTCTGTAATTGGAATCACCTTAAAAAACCGAACGGCTTCATAAATAACGGACAGCAGGATGCCGATTGTTGTAAATATTGCAATGGTGGAGCATAAAATAAGGACATATTTGATCAGGCGTTCCACGTGATTCCGGGCAGGCATCGTGGGGGTCATCTTCACCCGCACAATTATGATACCGATGATGGCCACCGTAACGACAACCACTGCCAGCGCGGCGTGACTCGTGCCCCTGAGGGCACGATAGTGATCAGCGGCGGCTTGCATGGTCGCATTAACCTCGCTGGAGACGATATTGCCGATTACCAGATTCTTGATATCGTTAACCACCAGTGTAAGACGATCTTTGGAAAGATTTCGAATTTCCTCCGGTAAATCAGCGATGACGATATTTGTGATGATGTTGGATTCAAAAGCCAGCCAGAATCCGAAGAGAAGCAGCGCCGGTATTCCGCACCAGATTGCTGTAAGTGTGCCGTAATAAGACGGTCGAGAATGAAGGCTCTTTGGTTTGCCGTCACCTGTGGCGACGGCAAAAGCCTTTTTTTTCCCAGGTAATACGCAACGGTTGTCAAAACCAAAAGCGTTAGGAGCAATGAAAATGATGACATAGTAAGATATTTTTTTTACCAGAACAAACAGCAACTATGGTTTGCAGGTGATTTTGGCATTGAGTCGTGTTGCAAATCTGTTATTTGCTTTGAGTATAGGCCGCAACTTGAATTCACCGGGTCGGCCAATGCGGTTTTCTCACGATTTTTTTGCGGACATGCTTTAACGACTGAAAACAGTCATTTTGCGGCTATACTTTACTCAGATTACTAAGTAATCAATGATTGTTAGAATGGGGTTGGAATTCTGTTAAGCTTTCACTAAAAACCAAATATTTCTGTGGGAGTGGAGGGGTTGGAAAGGTTATTGTAGTAATTTATGGGGGGGGGATCTAGCGCTGGCGCGGTCAGGGGTTGTCCCGGTTGCAAACTTAAACTAAATCCCTCAGCGCTCAAATTTAGGGCCAGGTTATAGGATTTAGAAGATCTCCCAAATCTTCTTTGATAAAGCCCGGCAGCATGAAGGCGGCCCGATGAACACCCGGATTGTAGTAGCGGGTGACAATTGCGGAATTCTCAACACGTGCGGGGTCAAAGTCTTTAAGGGGGCATAATCCAGTGCTGGCAAATCCAAAGCTGTAGAGCCCGCCCGGATAGGTCAGCGTGGTATACAGATACACGTGCAACTTTGCAAAAAAGGGCCTTTGGTCAGAAAACATCGACCGCTGAATAGCCTGGCCGTAAAAGGGAGATTCCGCCTGGGTGATCAGAATTCCGCTGGCTGTCAGGACGCCGGCCACATTTTCATAAAACGGCGCTGCAAACAATCCAAGACCCGGGCCTTCGGGATCGGTGGAATCAATGATCACGACATCAAAGCGCTCATCGGTTTCGGCCACATAGGTTGCTCCATCATCAAAAATCAGTTCGAGGCGGGGATCGTCCATTGACCGGCTGAGAGTAGGAAGGTGCCGGCGGCAAGCCTGGACCACCACCTCGTCGATTTCAACCATAACGATGCGCTCGAGGGAGCTGTGCTTGCACAACTCGCGAACCGTGCCCCCGTCACCTCCGCCGATAACTAACACGCTCTTGGCGGACGGGTGCACAAAGAGGGGCACATGGGCAATCATTTCATGGTATATGAATTCATCACGCTCGGTTAGCATGATGACGCCGTCATTCAACAAGATCCCCCCATGCTCCCGGGTTTGCAAAACATCAATCTGCTGGAATCGACTTCGTTGGGAAAATAGTGTTTTTTCAACCCTGAAACATATCTCCAGAAAATCATTCTGTTTCTCCCTGAACCACAGTTCCGGGTAAATGTCTTCAGTCATCCAAAGGCCTCGAGGATATCTATTTTTGAAAAATTTAAATATGTGGCTGAGTAATTCTGATCAAAATCGTGTGAAACCTCTTCCTTTATGCAATAATCCTTATGGGTGTGTTTAACGGTATCATGAAACGCACCGCCGCTTTTAGCGCCTCTGGTGGTCAAAAAGATGGACATCCTTTCGGGCTTGAATATTTCAACGACCTCGTTAATTACGCGGGAGTAATCGGGTTCGATGACGTTTGTTTCAAAACTGGCATACGATGCCTCGGTTTGAGGGGTGATGTGCACCGTAAAATAATTTGCCCCGGAGATAGCGTTAATCGAGTAGCCCTGGGGGTAAAAAAAGTGATCGTCGAGCAGCATCATCGGATAAAGGTTACAGAGCCTGTGAAGTTCATCGGAGCAAGCCGTGCTGTCGGATTTATCGAAGTAAAAGCGTGCGCCCACTGAAGGTTCTATATCATGCATCATCACTTGCAGGGTCGCATCCGGAGACAGGGCGGCACTGCCGTTGGCGTAATAGAATACATGGATGTGATCATCATCGGGGCAGCCCAGGCGGGTGCTGTCGCCGGGGAAAAATTCCAGCATCCGTGCCTGATCATATTCGAAGTCAGTCGGTTGTTCCCGGGGATAAAATAAGTTTTTGCGTTTATAACAGGCAAAACCGATCTCGCAACTGTCCACAAATTTCAATATATCGGGTATTGCCATCACCGGAGTTGTTTTACCGCAGGTAATCATCACCACGCGGTCGTCCCAGACAAAAAGGCTGGATTCGGATAGCAGATAACCATCCAGTTTTTCCGTTGATATCTTATTGATGATATCTGCCCCGCTGGCATTCACCACCTTTCGCCAGCGACCGTTCGTATTCTCGCGCAGGCCGGGCCGAGGGGATAAAAAAATGAGCTCGAGTTTCTTTTCCGGTCCTTCGAATTTATCCATGTTGTATCGACCAATTTCGGGTGTCGGTTTTCAACGGGCTGTTGCCCAAATCCCTTTTCGTTTAGTCTAGGGGTCCGTTTGTTTAGATAATAATTACTTTGCGTGTCAAGTAAAAATCCCAAGAAAATGATCGTGCCGGACCGGGCAGACAACAAAAAGGGCGGTCTGCAAGATAGACCGCCCTCGCAAAGAGGTTAGCGTGCATTTCAGCACACTAGCTAATGCCTCAAAAATGTACTGAGGCACTAGAGATATTTAAACCCGTGGGGCAACTCGTAGAAACCCAGGGGTTGTTAAAAACCATTGCAATCCGTATGCCAATAATATTGTCATTTGTAACTATCTGATATCGCTCTTTATAAAAGCAGAACAAATAAATAAAAGTTATCCATTTGTGAAAAAAAAGTCACATCTTTATGGTGTTATTTACATACCCTTGTATCGATCTATTTTGTATCGCTTGAAAAGTTTCAGGATGCCCCCAACCAGGCAAACACTGCGATAATGATAAATATCGTCCATTGAAACATTTTGAGCATCGCCTTCTCAATCTTTGAAGTTAGGGCAATTGCTATCTGAATCGCCGCAAAGGCCACAAAATGGATCGCAATAAATTTTGCCATCAGTGAGCCTGCATGCGGGCGCCAGCCAAAACCCAGCGATAGAAGCGCTATTGATGCTAGCACCAGAAACACAGAGACATAATGAAATACGCTGTGCATGACTTTTTTTGCGACCTCGTCAAACGAAGCATTCAGCATCGGCTTTAGGTAGGATTTGCTGCCGATCATAAAATGCCCGACCGTGCAGAAACCAGCCACTAAACCGGAGATCAATAGCAATGGGTTCATGTCATCCTCCTTATCTTATTAGACCGGTTTATTACTGTCATTTACAAGAAAGACCCCGCAACCTGAATTCTGCGGCTCCGGAGTCTCAGGGCTTCAATACATAATCTAAATTGTAAAATGATGTTAGGAGGCGTATATCGAACATTTCCTGGCCGCCATGGCGGCCTCCATCAGGGCCTCGGAAAACGTCGGGTGACCGTGCACCGTTCGGGCAATATCCTCCGAACTGGCCCCAAACTCAACGGCCAGAACACATTCGGCGATCATATCCGCAGCCCGGGCACCGAGAATGTGGACGCCTAAAACACGATCCGTCTTTTTGTGGGCAATGAGCTTGACAAAACCGTCCATTTCCCCCATGCACCGCGCGCGACCGGTACCGGTAAACGGGTATGTGCCGACGCAATAGGGAATGTCGCGGGCCTTCACGTCTTTTTCGGTAAGCCCCACACTGGCAACTTCCGGGGCGGTATATATCACTGCCGGTATGGCGTCGTAGTTTACCTCACCGGGCATCCCGGCGATGCACTCGACGGCCGCAATTCCCTCGGCCGAGGCTTTGTGGGCCAACATGGGTCCGGGGATGAGATCCCCGATGGCATACACACTGGCAACACTGGTTCGGTAAGATGCATCCACCTGCACATGGCCGCTGGCTTCATCGATCTTTATGCCGACTTTATCTAATCCAAGACCTCGGGTCAGGGGGCGCCGCCCGACGGACACCAGCAGTCGATCGCACAGCAAGCTTTCTTCCGTGTCCCCGGCGGACAGGCTGACCTCGACCTTCTTGCCGGATATCTCGGCTCCGGAAACTTTGGTTTTTAATCGAAATTCAAGGCCTTGCTTGCTGAGAATCCGCTTTAGGGTGCGGGCAATCATTCCGTCCAGATTGGTCGCAATCTGGGGCAACATTTCTACAACGGTGACATTGGCACCGAGCCTCAACCACACTGAACCCAGCTCCAGGCCGATATAGCCGCCGCCAACCACCCCCAGGTGTTTGGGCACCGTATCGAATTTCAGCGCTTCGGTGGAACTGACAATATACTCGCCGTCATATGCGAGACCCGGAACCGTTACCGGCTCGCTGCCGGTAGCCAATAAAATTGAGTTGGCCTGCAAGGTTTGCCGTTTCTTTTTTCCGGCGGCGCCGTCATTGAGCCGGACCTCCACCCGATCTTCCCCTGCCAGACGGGCTGTACCATGGATAATCTGAACTTTGTTGCCTTCCAAAAGCTTACGAACATTTTCGGTGAGTTCTTCCACAACTTTGTCTTTGCGGGCCATCATCGCAGCAAGGTCAAGGGTTACCCGGCCGGTTTTGATGCCATGCTGGGCAAGCCGGTTTTTAGCCAGATGGAAAAATTCACTGGAATCAAGGAGGGCCTTGCTCGGGATGCAGCCGACATTCAGGCAGACACCACCCAGGCGGGCTTCTTTTTCTATACAGGCAACTTTTAATCCAAGCTGGGTTGCACGCACGGCGGCAACATATCCCCCTGGGCCGCCACCGATGATAATAAGGTCATATTTTTCTTTTGTCGCCATGGCTATATCTCCATCATCATCCGTTCCGGGTTTTCGACAAATTGCTTGATGCCTTTGAGAAATGTGACGGCCTCCCGGCCGTCTACGATGCGGTGGTCGTAGCTCAGGGCCACATACATCATGGGCCGGACAACCACCTGATCGTCAACGACGATCGGGCGTTTCTCTATTTTGTGCATGCCCAGAATAGCGCTCTGTGGCATGTTGAGAATCGGGGTGCTCAACAACGATCCGTATACCCCACCATTGCTGATGGTAAACGTCCCGCCCTCCAGATCGGCCAGACCCAAACGATTCTCGTTGATCTTAGCCACAAAATCCACAATCGCCTGCTCCAGTTGAGCGAAACCGAGTTTGTCGGCATGGCGGATTACCGGGACCACCAGGCCGCGGTGGGAACCCACGGCCACCCCGATATGCTGATAGTGGTGATATACAATTTCTTTGCCGTCAATAAATGCATTGATTTCGGGAAATTCCCTGAGAGCCGCCACGCTGGCTTTAATAAAAAAAGACATAAATCCCAGCGAAACCCCGTGCTTCTTTAGAAAAGCATCTTTGTACTGTGCCCGCATATCCATAACGCGGCCCATATCGATTTCGTTGAATGTGGTCAGCATGGCCGTATTTTGTTTGGCCTCCAGCAGGCGGGTTGCAATGCGTTGGCGTATGGGGCTCATGGGTTTGCGGGTTACTTTTTCTTCAACCCCGTCGACTGTCGCTGGGGCCTTCTCTGCCAGGGCCGCCGGCATCCGGGGGGTTGTTTCAGGCGCGCCGGCCGTCTGCTCGAGATATAGCACGACATCACCCTTGGTAATTCTACCACCGGGTCCGGTACCCGAAATTTGGCTGAAATCAAGGTTTTTTTCTGCCAGCAGCCGGCGCACCGACGGTGACAGAACCCTGTCACCCGTAGGGTCACGGAAGTCTGTTGATGCAGGTTCGGGTGGGGCAGCCGGTTCCGGTGGTTTTGTTTCAGGCGCCGGTGGGGCAGACGGCTCAACAGTCTGGGGCGACGGTACTGCCTTTTGCTCTGCGGCCTCGGCTACTTCGACTTGAGCCGCAGCTCCCTCATCGTCTGCGGCCTCAGCTTCTTTGGCTTCTGCAGGAGCTTTCTCATCATCTATGGTTCCCACCACTGCCCCGATGGCAACCGTTTCTCCCTCGGCGACTTTTATCGTCAAAACACCGTCAGCTTCGGCTTCAACCTCCAGGGTAACCTTATCCGTTTCGACAACAAACAGGGCTTCACCCTTGCGGACCATGCCGCCGTCCTGTTTAAACCATTGGGTCAGGACAGCCTCGCTTACCGATTCTCCGACACTGGGAACTTTGATTTCTATTAACATAACTTCTCCTTAGCCGATCCGCCCGTCAGGGTCCGCCGGCGGCTTTCCAATAGCCTGATCAACAATCGCTGCCTGCTCCCGCCGGTGAATTTCAGGAAAGCCGGTTGCCGGGCTGGCGGCCTCGTTCCGGCCGATATAAGCTATCGGTTTCTCGATAACAGCGGCAAGACGGGGGTGTAAAAATTGCCAACCGCCCATATTCTGAGGCTCTTCCTGAACCCAGTACCATTTTTGGGCCTTGCGGTACCGGTCCGAAACAGTTTCCAGCTGATTTGTGGGAAAAGGATAAAACTGTTCGAGTCGCACGATCACGATATCATCGATCTTCTTCTCCTTTCGGCGTTGCAACAGCTGGTAGTAAATCTTTCCGCTGCATAATAGCACTTTCCGGGGATGATGGCTGGTGATCGGATCATCGAGAACCTCCAGAAAGGAGCCTGAAGCCAAGTCGTTGAGATCGGAAACAGCCAGCGGGTGGCGCAGAAGACTCTTGGGGGTCATGACAACGAGAGGTTTTCGAACTTTGCGTATGGCCTGCCGCCGCAGCAGATGAAAGTATTGCGCCGGTGTGGTGGGATTGCAAACCTGGAGGTTGTCTGCGGCACACAGCTGCAAAAATCTCTCCAGGCGCGCACTGGAATGTTCCGGCCCCAGTCCCTCGAAACCGTGTGGCAACAAAAGCACCAAGCCGCTCAACCGCTGCCATTTTGCCTCACCACTGGCAATAAAAAGATCAATTACAGCCTGGGCGTTGTTTGAAAAATCACCGAACTGGGCCTCCCAGATTACCATTCCACGGGGCTGGGCCAGAGAATAACCGTATTCAAAACCCAGCACGCTGACTTCAGCCAGCAAGCTGTTATAAACATAAAAAGGGGCCTGATCTTTGTCCAGATGGTTTAGCGGTATGTATGCTGTTCCTGTCTTGGTATCCACGAGAGCACTGTGGCGCTGGCTGAAAGTGCCACGGGCAGTGTCCTGGCCGCTTAAACGGATGGGGTGTCCTTCAGTTAAAAGCGAGGCAAATGCCAGCGCTTCCCCATTGGACCAGTCGATACCGATACCCTGTTCAACGGTATCCAGCCTTTTTTGCATCAACCGCTGCAGTTTCGAAAACAGGGAGAAGCCGGCCGGGACTTTATTGAGTTTGCGGGCCAATGACAGCAGTGTTTGCGCATCGGCGGCCGTTTCGATCGGCTCATGGGAATAAACACCGTGGAATCCATTCCAGTTTTCATAAAAAGGACTTTCGGGAAACGGACAAGCACTGCCATGAACCGTTTCATAAGCCTCTTCCAGCTTCCGGGTAATTTCAGTTTCGAGTTCTTGAATCTCTTTTTGCGCCGCCCCATCGACCTTTATTAGCTGTTCGCCATAAATACGGTGAACCGAGGGGCGTTTCCGCACGCGATCGTACATCAACGGTTGAGTAAAATAAGGCTCGTCACCTTCATTATGGCCATAACGGCGATAGCAGATAACATCGATGACCACATCTTTGGCAAACGCCTGGCGGTATTCAGCGGCAAGCTTGGTGACGTGATTCACGGCATCCGGATCCTCCCCATGAACATGAAAGATAGGTACCATGAGCATTTTGGCGATGTCTGTGGTGTAACGGGTGGAGCGGGCATCCTCCGGAAGTGTGGTATAGCCGATCTGATTGTTGACCACGATGTGAATCGTGCCGCCGGTTTGATATCCTGCTAATTGGGACATGTTCAAGGTCTCGGCGACCACTCCCTGACCGGCAAAAGCGGCATCCCCGTGAAGCAGCAACGGCAGAATCATTTTGGAACCGCCTTCTCCAAGCATGTCCTGCCGGGCCCGCGCAAATCCCTCGACCACCGGATTCACTGCTTCCAGATGGCTCGGGTTGTTGACCAAAAAAATACGGAGATCATGACCGCTTGACGTTTTGAGGTCAGCCAGATAACCATTATGATATTTGACATCACCGGAGCCAATGAGGCTTTCCGGGTCATAGCAGTTTTCAAATTCGCCGAATATGGTCTCATAGGGCTTTTCGAGAACATGCGCCTGTACGTTCAAGCGTCCCCGATGCGCCGTCCCGAGAATAATCTCGCGCACCCCTTGTCCGGCGGCATAGTCGATCAGGGTATCCAACATGGCAACAATAACGACAGCGCCTTCCAGGGAAAACCGGGTTACACCGATATACTTCTTGTTTAGAAACTCTTCAAATAATGTCGCCTGATAGAGTTTTTTCAGGATGCGGAATTTTTGGCTGCGATCCAGCGCCGCACGGTTGCGGACCGGTTCCATGCGATCCTGCAGCCAACGGCGCTCGACCGGATCTTGCAGGTGCATGTACTCCACACCGATAGACCGGCAATAGGTCTCTTTGAGCGTTTTGATGATCTCCTTGAGCGGCGCCCGCCCCTCGGCGGCAAAGCGACGGGTGAAAAACTCCGTCTCCAGATCCTGTAAGGTGAGGCCGAAAGTCTCCAGACTCAGTAAGGGGTGATCAGTGGGGCACGCCTCCAGTGGGTCCATGCAGGCCAGCAAA
>JASFTQ010000050.1:0-19072 GCA_050053515.1 Desulfobacterales bacterium
AGATGATCGCCCCGCTGCTTCCAGCGGGCAGAGGGCGATTGCCGCCGAGAAAGGCAAAACACGGCGTCGGTTATTGTTGGCGTGAACCTTTTAAATCGCCGGCCGTAAAATGCAGGGCAGTTGCCGCCGTCAGGCTTGGCAGGCAACAACCCGGCATCTTGTCGTGAAAAAAACACCCCGACCCATGAATTAATGATAATTCACGCTTCAATTTGTTGATGCGCGACAGACGTATTATTCTAGCGAAACCATGACGATGACCGACGTTAAAGTCGCAAAATATTTTATGACGAAAGGAGGATAGCATGAATTTCGAGTCTTTAGAGGAAATCCTGAGCTACGCTATTGAAAAGGAAAAGGAGGCTGCCGAATTTTACCTGGAAATAAGCCGCCAGGAGCCCTTTGCCGGGGCCAAGGAGACATTTGAGACTTTTGCCGCAGAAGAGCGCAAACATAAGGCCCTGTTGGAGGAATTCGAGAGCAACAAGGACAAGATCGCCGCCTATCGGCTCAAATGGATTCCGGATATGAAACGCAGTGATTACATGGTCGACATGGAGTATCAACAAGGGATGCATTATGTGGATATTTTGAGGCTCGCCATGAAGCGCGAAGAGAAAGCCTTGCAACTGTACAACCAAATGCAGACCAAAACACAAGACGATGAGTATTTAAAGTTGTTTAAAATTTTGGCCCAGGAGGAAGCCAAGCACAAGCGTGCCTTGGAAACGATGTATGATGATTACATGGCGGAGCAGGGAGATTAGTCGACTCCCCCGGCCCCCTTTTCATCACTTCAGGATCACCCGGTATTTGCGGAGAAAATCAACGGGATTATAGGATAGCTTTGCTTTGCGCAACCCCTCTTCACCCAGATCCTGTTCACGATTGACCCATTTAAACGGTTCTGACAGGTGATCCAAAAACATCTGGTTAATTGCCTGGTAAACCCCTTTGTAATCCGGACAGCCCTTTTCATAATGGATGAGTACGGTCTCCCGGTCCAACTTTTCGGCCACGGTATAGGCCACTATCATATCGTCGACCAATATTGCGCCGCCGCTCAGGCCCGCCAGTTTATCCCAGTTCATGAATACTTTTATTACGGCCCGGTTTTCGGCTGCCAGGACTTGCGAGGATTCACAATCACGCCAATCGCACCAGTCGGCCTGCATGGCCATTGCCGGCTCGATGAATTCCTGTCCAAAATTTACATAACGGTAGTTGTATTTGTTGCTAAACTGTTTGAGCAGGTTCTTTTTTTTATGAAAGCGATTCCCCTTGAGCTCTATCAGCTCATTAACGGCATAGAGGTAATCCCAGTTGTGTCTTTCTTCTTCGATTCGGATTCGTTCACCCAAGTCTGACTGCCACAGGTTTGCGAGTTTCTCGGGGACCCGCGTAATTAACATTTGTCCGCTGAATTTTTCGAAATACAACTTCCAGTCCGCTTGCGCCCAGTTGCCGATCGGCGCCCAGTATAAGTCTGACGGATTGGTTTGTTTTATCCACACCAGATCGTCCTGCCAGGCCCAGTGAAGACCATATTCTTCTCCCCAGCCCCACAGGTTGGTGAAGCTGTAATCGGAGGCTAGCTGGGGACATTCAGCGAATCGTTTCAAATATTCAGTTTGCAGATCCAGAGCGATCGGTTCGAATATGAGATTCATACGTTTCCCCTTGGCGGTCGTTTTCCGTCATCGTAATATTTTGGCGGGATGTCCCCTCACTGGGGCAACTCGCAAATCGCATCGACAAACTTTTGGCCTGTTTCATAGGCTTCATTAAGATATTCCGGGTGTTTGAGGACGTCGCCTTCAAAGTCGAGTTGACGGTACAAAAGCGTTTTCCAGAGTTTCACATCGAGAACATCAAAAAAGTATTTGATACTCAGCAGAGTGCCGTCAAAAAGTTTTTTGCCCTTGGTAGCGCCGACGGATATGAAAAGCCCTTTGCGTTTTACTTCTCTCGGGCCCTTTGGAGCTTTATCAACCCAATATTTTTTGACCCATAGAGATTGACAGCGGTCCATCAGTATTTTGGTATGGGCACTTACAGTGTAGAAGAAAATAGGGGATGCCAGCATTAGCCCCTGTGATGTCAGGATCGCATCATAGATTTTTTGGAAATCGTCTTTTATACTGCACCGACCGGTTTGCATGCAACCGTAGATCTCCAAACAGGGGGAAATTTTTAAATCTCGCAGTATGATTTCTTCTACCCGGGCGCCTTTGTCACAAGCGCCGTCCACCGCTCGGCGCAGCAAGGTGGATGTGTTTCCTTTACGCCGCGGGCTGCCGTAGACCGCTAATATTTGAGTCATTCCGCCACCGCCTCGCCGGTTCAGGCCAATTCAAATTTCTAATATCAAGCCGATCGGGCAGTGGTCTGAACCGTATATTTCGTTGTCAATGTAAGCCTCTTTAACCCGGCCTTTCCGGATGATATCTTCGGTCACAAAGAAATAATCGATACGCCAACCGATGTTCCGCTCCCGTGCTTTGAATCGATAGGTCCACCATGAATACTTTACCGTATCCGGATGGTAATGCCTAAACGTATCCACATAGCCGTAGTCCATAATGCGGTCCAACCAGTCTCGTTCGATTCGCAAAAAGCCGGATGTATTTTCATTGGCTTTGGGATTTTTCAGGTCAATCTCATTGTGAGCCGTATTATAATCCCCCGTTATTATCAGGCTTTGCCCCGCGTTTCTGTGCGAGTTGGCATATTCGAAAAAGTCCCTGTAAAAATCAAGCTTATACTGCAATCTCTCCTCACTCATTTGACCGTTTGGAAAATACACATTAAAGAAGGTAAACTTTTCGAATTTCATCTCAATAATGCGACCCTCGTTGTCGAATATTGATTTCCCGATCCCATAATTGACTTTTTGGGGAGGGATTCTGGTATAAACCCCCACACCGCTGTAACCCTTTTTTTCAGTAGCAAAAGACCAATAGGATTTATAGCCGGCCACATTCCTCATATCGTCTGTGATCTGGGCTTCCTGAAGCTTGGTTTCCTGAATGGCCATAACATCGGCATCCATCGAGTTAAATGATTCCAAAAAATCCTTCTTTAATGCAGCCCTCAGGCCATTGACATTCCAGGAGACCAATTTTAATTTATTCTTTGCCATAACCATTCCTTTAAGGGCCGTTGCTCAAATAATTTTGAGCGGTCATCAAAATTACTCTTCGAGCAAAAATTTTATTTTAGCGGCGATATCAAGAGCCCCGGCTTTTTCAGCCGCTTGCTTGAGTGACAGGAAGCATTCTCGCAGGATTATTGTTTTTGGCATCGGCGAACACAGCTGGGCATCGATGGTTTTTAAATCGGCCACAAATTCATCGAGCGTGTCAAATGACAAACCCAGCTTTGGTGCCTGGTATTTGATTTCGACGGTAATCTCTTCAAGGGCCTGACGGCCGGCCGCATCTATCACAGGGGCGGTTCCGAGTTTGAATCCCGTTTTTTGCGAACCGGACCGGTTGCCGTTCAATATCTGTGCCTGTGCGATGCCTTCCTGGCTGATGACGATGCCGCCGGACAGGGTTTTAATTTCCACCAATTCCCAGCCGATAAGTTCCTCTGCCACTCGAGACGCACTGCCTCGATCCATACCCAAATCCGCACCAATATCGTACATGGAAATCTGAACAGAGGGATCTCCCTGGCTCTGGTGGTACAGCTCGATGAGAAAGCGCTGACATTTTTCGCTGATATTGATGTAATTCATATATTAAACGTATCCTTTTTGTTGTCTGCCAAGCCCGACAGCGGCAAGTGCCTTGCATTTAACTGCCGGCGATTTAAAACGCTCACTTCAACAAGAACCGACGCCGTGTTTTGCCTTTCTCGGCGGCAATCGCCCGCTGCCCATGGGAAGCGCCGGGGCGATCATCTTGTCGTGCAAAAAACACCCCGACCCCTGGGATAATTGGGATAGTGCAAAATTCAGCGACCAACGATTTCACGAATGGCATCTTCAAGGTCCGGATATCTGAATTTAAATCCGGATTTTAACAGTTTATCCGGTATCACGCGTTGGCTCTCCAACAGTACTGATCCGAATTCTCCCAGGACAAGACGGATCATGAAGCCCGGTGCCGGCATTGAAGCGGGTCGCTTCAAGATTTTACCCATCGTCTTCGCCAATTGCCGGTTCCGGATCGGGTTGGGGGAGCAGAAGGTGAAAGGACCCTTCAACCGGGGGGTATCAATGATAAACAAAACCGCGGCCGTAAGGTCATCGATGTGAATCCAGGAAAACCATTGTTTGCCGTCACCCAATGGCCCACCCAAAAATGATTGATAGGCCGGTATCATTTTGGCCATGGCCCCCCCACCTCTGCCGAGTACGATGCCAAAACGCATGGTCGCCACCCTGGTGCCTTTTTCAGTTGCCCTTAAAGCTTCCTTTTCCCAATCGCGTCCTATTTGCGCGAGAAAGCCCTGACCGACGGCACTATCTTCCTTGAGGATATCGTCTCCCCGGTCTCCGTAATAACCCACCGCTGATGCGCTGCACAGCGTGATGTTTTTGTTTGCCGGCAGCGCGGCTACTAAATTCCGGGTGGTCAAAATTCGGCTGTCGTACAGCAATTTTTTATAGCGTTTTGTCCAACGCTTGAAAATGGTTTTGCCGGCCAAGTTCACTACGACGTCAACATCTTGCAGTTCTTGCTGCCAGCTCCCTCCTCGAGTGGCATCTCCGGAGACATAGCGATAATTTGGGTGGTTTATTCTTTTTTTATCGGGCGAGGTTCCCAACACCGTCACTTGATGACCCCCATTCAGCAGAAAGCTGGACAGACGGCTGCCAACGAATCCGTTACCACCGGTGATAAAAACTTTCATGAGACACCTCTCTTTTTGCCCACAATTTATGACCTGAAAGAATGTTGTCAAGAAAAATAGGGGTCTACGGCGTATCTGGAGAATGAGGAGCCGTCGAGATTGCCAAAAAATAGGCGGGAAAAAATACTCAGCTTAAAAATTTCAACACCAAAAACTGAGAAACGACAGTCAGGATGTCTTCCCCGCCAATACCTCACGGATTTTCGCGGCCAATTCTCGCATTACCAGGGGCTTCATCTGGAATGCCCGGATACCCAATTTTTTTGCCTTTTCTTCGCTAATCCTTTCATTGTAACCGGTGCAAAGGATGATGGGTATATCGGGTTTGATTTTCATAAGCTTTACGGCCAATTCATCTCCGGTTATCTGGGGCATGGTCATATCGGTGATGACCAAGTCGAATCGGTCCGGGCGCTTGCGAAAAATTTCAACCCCCCGGATGGGATTGGTTGTGCTTTCGACGCGATATCCCAGTTTTTTCAGCATCTCGCTGCTGAGATCGACCAGCATTTCTTCATCATCGATAAACAAAATGCGTTCATGTCCCTGGGGCAGGTCGATATATTCGTCTGCTTCTTCGCCGGTATCTTCAACCATTCTGGGCAGCAGCATCTCAAATGTCGTTCCTTTGCCGCTTTCACTGAAAACCTGGATCTTACCGCCATAGCTTTTCACGATGCCATGGACAACAGCCAATCCCAGCCCCGTCCCGATATCCATTTCCTTGGTGGTAAAATAGGGATCAAAAATGCGATCAATCGTCGATTGATTCATGCCCTGTCCCGTATCGCTCACGGTCAACTTAACGTATGGACCGGGGTGGAGATCGGCATATTTTTCAGCCGTACGGGCATCGATATGCTCCGGATTCAGGGCAATGGACAGTGTGCCCCCGCTATCCCGCATCGCATGGAGGGCATTGGTGCAAAGGTTCATGATCACCTGATGAATATGCCCAGGGTCGCAAAGGACGGTATCGGATGCGACAGCGATACTCGGACGAATGTCGATGGTTGCCGGCAGGCTGGCGCGCAGTAGTTTGAGGGCTTCGTTTACAATCATATGAATTTGAACCGGTTTTGGCTCCGCTTCGCTTTCGAGACTGATTGTTTGGATCAGATTAACAAGTTTTCTTGCCCGGTAGGCAGAGCTTAGTATCTTTTTCAAATTCTGCCTGGCCTTTGTCTTTTTGGGTAAGTATAACATGGCCAATTCTGAGTGGCCGATGACGGCAGAAAGGATATTGTTAAAATCGTGAGCGATACCACCGGCCAGTGTGCCGATGGCCTCAATTTTTTGAGCTTGGTAAAGTTGCCTTTCAAGTTCGTTGCGTTCCTCTCGGGCCACCTTTTGTACGGTAATATCCCGGCCGATGGCCTGATATTCGATCAGCCGATCATTTTCATCAAAAAGCGCACGGTAGGTCCATTCCTGCCAGGATGGGGTTCCATCCTGTTGGACAACTTCATACTCCTGTATGATTGTGGGCCTTTTTTTATCCAGAGACCGACAAATATTTTTGAATTTCTCTCTCTCTTTTTCCGGTATCAAATCAAAGAAGACGCTTCCGATCAATTCATCCTTATACTTCATAAAAAAACTGCAAAAGAAACTATTGACGAACGTTAAAACACCGTCCGGTAAGAAACGGCATATCATGGCAGGCATGTCTTCTACCACGGCCCGGTATCTTTTCTCGCTTTCCCGCAATGCCTCTTCAGCTTCTTTGCGCTCGTCAAAGGTCTTCTCCAAACCTTTTACCTTTCGTGTGGGGTCTTCGTGAGTCGGTTTTCGGGTCATCTGATTGCCTCCAACCGCAGCAAAGGTGCCGGAAGTTTTTCTGATGTGACAAACAGGGTTTTGCCATCGGTGGCGAAACATAGGGCCTCCGCCTGCCTGAGCTTGGGCAGCAGTATTTGCTGTGGTATTTTGATGAAAGCCTCGGGCCAGTTTTCTCCCCTGGCCCTTTGAAATAAATAGGCGTTTTTATATGTTAATATCACAGCCGTGGCCCCATTCGGTGAGACATCCATGGCCGTAGGCTGTGAGTGGTAATAGCCGAATTTGGGATTACTTATAAGATCTTGCAGAGTGGGTTGCGGCATTACCGATATGTGTGAAAGCTTTTTTGCGACCTGAAGGGATTCTCCGGTTTGCGTGACCAGCGGCAGCATATACAGCGTTGGTGGTTTTGCCCGTTTGCTGAGCAGCAAAATTTGGCGGCTTGAAAGGTCTACGGCCACGGATTCACAATCATGGGAACCGTCCTCGTAAATGAACCGCAGGCGACGCTCCCATTCAACTGATTCAGCTGAAAGCAAGCTCGGCAGGGGTTTGTCTGAAATGGTCGGTTCCCGGATAAAATAAATAGAATAATCCGCCCGATTTTCGGAATTGTCTCCCACATCGGCGATCAGCAGATAGGCGATATCCTGCAAGCGAAATGATGCCAAATCCTCCCAGTCCTGATTTTGAGCATTAAGCAGGTGCACTTTGCCGAGATGGGCGCCTCGCGTATTTATCGCGTAAAGAAAAGGGCCACTGCCGCCATCGTTAATGGCCCATAATACGTCCGCGCGCAAACGGGAACAGGCCAAACCGCTTGCCTCATATAGTTCCTTGTTCGCCAGGTAACCAACTTGAATCGCCTCATGATAATTGGCTCTTTTCATCAGGCGGTTGTCGATTTCCCTGGTGACGGGAATTGTGCAGGCGGCAACAACCCAAACGAAAAATAGGATGCTGCCAGATGGTGATATCTTTGTAAATGACATGGCTACCCCTTTTTTTAGCGATTGCTTTACGCCTGAATATCTTTTATTCTAGTTCAGCCGTAAAAATCGCTCAATTTAAATAAAAAATAGTTTGAAATTATCAATTTTTTATTTAAACCTGAGCCGTTTTCTCACGGGCCAACCAGCGCGATACCATTTTTTTTATTTTCGGATGGGCACCAATCAGCGACGATCGGGAAAAATTTTTAGGATACCCTCAAATACCAGGGTCTACCTCGACACCAATGAATTTGTTATCATTAAAACGGAGATTACTCAATGTTAGATCGAATGCGCGCGATTACCCGCAGACAAATTCATAAAATCCACGATGCATCAATGGAGGTCTTAGAAACCACCGGTGTAAGGTTCAATAATTCCGAGGCCTTGGAAATATTCAAGCAACACGGCATCAAAGTGGATGGAAGTGTGGTCTTTCTCGAAGAGGCTGACGTCATCAAAGCCTTGGAGTCCGCCCGGCAGCAGTTCGCGATTCACGCCCGAAATCCGGCCAACGATGTCGTTATCGGCAATGATCACCTGGTTTTGGCACCCGGCTACGGCGCCCCTTACGTGGTGTCTGCCGACGGCAGCCGGCGTAAGGGGCTTCTGGCGGACTATATTGAATTCTGTAAACTTGTCCAGACTTCCAGATATCTCGATGTTAACGGCTTTTTGATGGTTGAGCCTTCCGACGTTTCATCCGAAACGGCTTACCTTGATATGATATATGCCAACATCGTGTTTTGCGACAAACCGTTTATGGGAAGCCCCCTCAGTCGGCAAAGCGCCGTTGACACGCTCGAAATGGCCGCAATCGCTTGGGGAAATAGGGAGAACATTTCCAATAACCCCATTATGATTGCAAATATCACTTCTTTGTCCCCCCTGCAGTTTTCGGATGAAATGGCCGCTTCCCTGATAGAATTTGCCCGGTTCGGCCAACCCTGCGTCATTTCCGTTCTCATCATCGCCGGACTCACCGGCCCGGTGACCATGGCCGGCGCATTGACAATCCAGAATGCGGAGATCCTGGCCGGTATCACATTGGCCCAGCTCGTGAACCCCGGCACCCCGGTTATTTATGGATCAACCTCGTTGCCCATGGACATGCTGTCGGGGGCTATTTCCATAGGTGCACCGGAGTTATCCCAGTTTGTTTCGGCCTCGGCCCAGTTGTCCCGCTTTTACAAGATTCCCAGCCGCAGCGGCGGCAGCCTCACAGATGCGCAATATCCGGACATACAAGCCGGTTTGGAGTCTGCCTTGGTGCTTTCCGCGGCTGTCCGCAGCGGGGTGAACTTTGTCCTTCACTCCTGCGGTGTTTTGGGTTCGTACCTGGCCGTGAGTTACGAAAAGTTTTTAGTGGACGAGGAACTTTGCGGCATGTTCAAAAAGCTCATCCAGCCGATTGAGGTCACCAATGACACCATCAGCCTGGATACCATCAAAGAGGTGGGGATCGGCGGGTTTTATGTCACCCACGATAAAACCCTGGCGCGCTGCCGCTCAGAGTATTTTTTCCCCCAAATCGCAATCCGGCAAACCTATGACAGTTGGGTTGAAAACGGAATGCTGCGGGCCGAACAACGGGCAGCCAAGATGATGCAGGCGCGGCTGGCAAGTTACCAAAAACCCGACATTGATCCCGCAACTCAGCGGGCCCTGGCAGAATATGTTGAACAGCGCAAGAATTCCATCAGTGTCGGTTCATAGAGACTCATTTAACTTTGGCTTCCAATACTTCTTTCACCTTGCCGTAAAATGCCTGCACGTGATCCTGCATAATCTTCGCAGCCCTGTCAGCATCCCTATTTTTTATGGCATCGAGGATGTCCAGGTGCTCGGCCACGGCGGTGGGTAAAAAGTCCAGCTGCGGTAAAGCCATATACCACAACCGTTGGGAAAGGCCAAAGCAGTGCTCCAGGGTGCGGGCCAGGTATTTGTTTTTTGCCGTTTTCACCAGCGCCTGGTGAAACTTGTGGTCGATGTCAAGCAGGCCACGGCTGTCCTCGGGGGCAACAAATGCCTGCTGCTCTCGCAGCGCTTCAAGAACGGCCAGATCATCGGGATTGACTCGCTCGGCAGCCAGTTTGGCACACAGCGATTCCAGCGGCAGGCGCATCTCGCTGAGTTGCTCAAGATCAGGTATATTGATGTCTGCAATATACAATCCGTGACGGGGTGTGATAACCACCAAATCATCATGAGCCAATAATTTGAGCGCTTCGCGTACTGGGGTCGTCCCGATATTCAACTTTTCGGCCAGCTGTTGTTCGTTGATCAGTGTGCTCGGTGCCAATACCAAGGTGATGATTTTTTCCCGGATTTGCTCATAGGCGCGTTGGGTGTCGACTTGGACCAGCTCCATGATAAATACCTCCGGTATTCTGTAATGCATTAATAGTTACCAAGAAGAACAAAGACCACTCGACAGGATGCATATGTGGGAGCGGCTTCGACACGGCTGAGCTCGTCGCAGGCCAGCCGCGATCGAAACGGTTACCCCATCAAGCGGGGATTGCCTACCGCTCTGGCTTGGATGCGATAGGTGTCCAGTCCATCGGTTTGTTCTTTAATTAATACCTGGGGATGGTCGGCACCCGAACGCAAGGCCGCCCCCAAAGCACGCTCTTTGCTGACTGCGCGGGCATGGTCCAGGGCGTCACCCGCCTCCTCAAATACCTCCCGTTCATCTTTGGTTTGAACATAATAACCGGTGACTTCCAACCCATCACCGGACACACGGGGATAGACGATGATTTCCTCGGTCACCATTATACTGCCGGCTACGGCACCCACGGCGTTGGCCACCTGGTGGTGCTCCGGCAAAATAAGATCGGTGTGGAGCACATCGGCGACATCTTTTAAAAAGATGCCGGCCGGAGCGCCGATGCCGATAATGGGTCGCCGGAGCCGAAAGTGTGTCTCAAGGTGAGGGTGATTGGCCTGAAGGCTATTGTAAAAAACCCAACGACCAAAGTCGTCGGCTTCGCCGAGGGCCGACAGATTCAACTTTTTGCCGCTGAGAAAGGTAATGATGGCATAGACGATGGCTTCGGTCATTTGAGACCAAACCTGTCGGCACAATTCGGCCGGATCGCGAAGCTGGAAACGGCAGAAATTATGTAGGGCCAACCCAGCCGATTCAGTATCCCAGGCGGCATGCCGACCTTCCACGTGAAGCAGATCGGTGGGAGTGAGTCCCGCTTTGCCGATAATCTCCTGGCGCAGGAGGTTGCCTGCGCTGATTTGGACCTTGTTGAAAAGGTCGAGACGCTTTAAGATTTCCGGCAGCGGTCGGGGACCGTTGCTTAAAAAGTCGATGAGTATCTTTTCATGTTCCGTTTTCACCAAGGTATCATCCTGGGGTTCACGAAGCAAAAACCAGTGTTCCAGCCACTCGGGGGTCGCATTGGATCTGCTGCGTTGCGAGAGGGTTTTGAGACGACTCTGGACTTGCGGGTATTGATCGGCCAGGTATGCCAGCGGTGCGACCCGCTCCGGTCCGATAATCACCTTGTTTTCACGATCCAGCGTGATGTGGCTGTCGCCACCCAACGCTATGGAGAACAGGTTGGCCGCTTCTACGGCGGTTTTATAATCGGCGACAATGGCCCCTTCCTCGCTGACCGCTACCTGCCCGGCTTCGATAAGGGCAATGTCTGTCGTCGTGCCGCCGATGTCCACGACCAAGGCGTCGTCGAGACGGGATAGAAATCGACCGCCGATGGCGCTGGCTGCCGGACCCGAGTGGATGGTCTCCACCGGCGTCTGGGTGGCGAATTCATCACTCATGAGGGTTCCATCACCACGCACGACCATCAGGGGTGCTTCGATTTGGCGGCGTTCCATGGCCCGGCGCACAGCAATCACAAAGTCTTTCAACACCGCCAACAGCGAAGCGTTAAGGGCCGCCGTGGTTGCCCGCTCCACAGAACCCAGCTTGGTCGATAGTTGATGACCTGAAACGACCGGCAGGTCGCATACGCTGGAGATGGCCTTGTATGCCCGATTTTCATGTTCCGGATTTAAGGGGCTGAAATAACTGGAGACGGCAATGGCGTCCACTTGATCCTTTATCTCGCTGATCTTGGCGAGAATCGCCGACAGATCCAGCGGCTCTTTTTCCTGTCCGTAAAGATCATGCCCGCCGGAAAAATAGTGGTAATGGGGAGTGGCAAAGCGTCCTTCCATCTTGAAAGAGGAGATCAGTTCCGGATCATAACCGATAAGCAACAGGGCCACCCGCTTGCTTTTGCCTTCGGCAATCGCATTGGTGGCCAGGGTGGTAGAAATGGACACCATCTGAATGGCGGATGGGTCTCCAATGTGGATGCCCTGAATGACTTCTTCGATGCCAATGGAAAAATCGCGCTTGGTTGTAAGGCTTTTGTGTGACGCCAGCACTTTGCGCGAATGATACTCCAGCAAGATGCCGTCGGTGTAGGTGCCGCCGGTGTCTATGCCCAGCACCAATGCGCTTTGGGAATCAGGGTGTGCAGTCAATGTGTTATCGGTTCAGGTGCAGGTTGGGTCATCCACCCCTTGCGGTTCCCCTTTCGAAGGGGGTTCGAAAACCGCCAACCGCAAAAGAGGAACCGTCTACCAGGGAGTTTAAACAAACATCTTCACATCCAGTTCTTCATCTTTGTGGCGCTCGTCGGCCAGTTCACAGATGCGTCGCAATTCCTTGAACATGGCATCTTCCAGCAGCGGCTCGGTATCGGCCTCCAGTATCTCTATCACCCGTTCGTGCACTCGCTGGCCGTAGGATTTGCTTCCGGCCATTTGCCAATTCTCCCAGTTTTGTCGATCAATGAGTTTGGGTTGCCAGATTTCGGTTTTGAAACGGTTATAGGTGTGATCATGTTCCAGAAAATGACCGCCGGGCCCGACGTCTTTCATAACGTCAAGCGCCATTGTTTCGTCGGTGACCGGGATGCCCTGCAGGATGCGTTTAATCATGCCGATGATTTCGTCGGAAGCGACCATTAATTCCATCGAACTGGTAAGCCCCGAATCGAGATAGCCGACATCGTGGATCATGTTGCCGCCAACCAGCCCGGCGGTTGAGATGTTGATGGCGGCTTCCATGGCGGCCTGCTCATCGAAAAGTTTGGCGTCAGAACAACCGGCGGTTTCATATTCGGGGATTCTCAGCCATTTGGTGATATCCGTATAACCGGCACTCAGCAGGGCCATTTCCGGAGAGCCGTAGCAATAGATCGTGCTCAACATGTCCATATTGGACATCAAGCCCCCGATAATCAGTTGAGATCCGGGTTTACGCAATTGACTCAGGACGATGCCGAATAGGCTCTCGGCCAGAGCCTGCACCAACAAACCCGCCAGGGTGGTGGGTGCGGTAGCCCCCGCCAGCGGGCAGGGTGTGTAGACAAACGGTATATCGTTGTCACAGGCAAACAGGAGCTTTTCTACGACCTCCTTGGAATGGCTCAGGGGCGATACCGGTTCGATATAGAGTGAAAAAGCGGGCCCCTTCTTCCACTCCTCTTTGCCGCCCACGCGGATGTACGCCATTTCCAGCTGATCCCGCACCCCCTCTAAATCCACGGCAGTGATGTTGATGGGCTTGCTGGTGCCTTCCAGCATTGCCAGATATTGCCAGCGGTCATAGGTTCCCACCGCCGTGTCCTGGGTGATGCCCAGAGACATATGAAAGTCGTAGTTGGGCAAGGCCTGAGCGACGCGCGCACAGTTTTTGACATCCTGATAGGTGGCGCGGCGGCGCTCACCGGAATAGGGATCGAGGGTGTACGGCGTGTCGGAGCCACCACCGTAATATATCTGGTTTTTATAAAGTTCCATGCGGTATTGACGATCCGGCCCGGTGACAACCACTTTGCTGGGTACAGTGGCGCGAGCTTTGTCCACCATATAATGGGGTATCTTCACCAGGCTGCTGTCTTCGGTGGTTTCCTCCACAATGGCACCACCGGAGTATGCCACTTCGACGCCCTCTTTTTCGTATACTCTCACGCCGGTTTCATATAGCACCCGCAAGGATGCATAATAGATAGCTTCAATCTCATCTTCGGTGAGTACTTGAAGCCGCGGTGTCGCGTTTACCTGGTAATTGGTTTTCCTAACTTGCATGGTTTTTTCTCCTTTTTTAAAAAATTCCGGGACGTTAGTTCTCAACCGGAACCAACATGTTGTTGGCGGGGGTCAAGCATCTCAAAGTCCCAAAACAGTTGCTGGCGGATTTGCTCCCCCGGAGCGACGACGATAAATTCGTTGTCGCCTTTTGCAGGGTCATTCATAATTTCGATCAGTTTACGGACATAGCGGTCCGAGCCCAGGATTTCTTCATAGCGCATGCCCCACTGTTCGCAATAGCGGGCCACCTCGAGCGCCTGAGGTCGGTATGCTTCCAGATCGCTCTGGCTGTGCGCAACGAGCACCAGGCGTTCATAATTTCGGTATTGCTGATCCATTATCCAGGCGGCCTCCTCTGCACCGTATTTTTGAGCGTATTCCTGATACTCTTTGAGCGGGTGGCTGCCGGATTCCAGCCAACCTTTGCTCAAGTAGTACGTGCCGGGAACCGCCGTGAACTCTCGGACATAGTCGTGGCGGGACCCCAACAATATTGCAATGCAATCATCCACTTTTGGGATCAGCAGGGTGTGTTTGCCGGCCCCGATGCCTTCCAGTCCGTTGCCGCACAGCCCGTAGCCCAAAACCACCCGGCTGGGCTCCTGGATGGCATCGATGGTGTCTTGCAATTCCCGGGTCATTTTGGCCGGCACCCGATGCAACCCGTAATCCATAAAAACACTGCGCTCGGCCAGCTCATCCGGCAAAAATTGTTCCAGCACGCTTTGCAGGACTCTGCAGGCGATGATAACCACCGGTATGTTTTCCGACGATGACATATTTGCCTCACTTACAGGCCATCCGGCGCCGGAGACTAGGCGACGTTGGCCAGTTTTTTGGCAAGCTCGGCACCGGAGACCGCGTTATGGCCGTAGCCGTCAGCACCGATCCGCTCTGCGAATTCGGCATCCACCGGAGCACCGCCGACCATCACTTTGACCTTATCGCGCAGGCCGGCTTCTTCAATGGCCTTGATGGTGTACCCCATGGCGCGCATGGTGGTGGTCAACAGGGCGGACATGCCCACGATGGCCGGTTGATGTTTTTTGATGGCCTCGGTAAACTTCTCCGGTTCCAGGTTAAAGCCCAGATCGATCACCTCAAAGCCGGCACCTTCACACATCATGCCCACCAGGTTCTTGCCGATATCATGCAGATCACCTTGTACGGTACCCAGCACGATTTTGCCCGCCAATGCGCCGCCGCCGGCGGCCAGCAGCGGCCGCAAGACTTCCTGCCCGGCATGCATGGACTTGGCGGATTTTAATACTTCAGGGATGAACATCTCACCCTTTTTGAAGCGCGTGCCGACTTCATTCATTCCCACAACCAGACCCTTGTTCAAAATGTCACCGGCGTCCAGGCCGTCATCCAGAGCTTTTTGCACCAGCTCGGGGATCTTGGGGACGTTTCCTTCCAGAATACCCGTTGCTATTTGTTCATATAGTTCGCTCATTCTGTTTCTCCTTTAAACATCTTTTGGTGGTTATGTTATTGTTTATCTTTGACACGTTCCTCTGCCGCCTGCAGAATTTCCTTTATGGCTTTTTCAGTTTGCGGTTTTATAGCAGAAGGCGTGTGAGAGCTGAGAATATCTCTGGTACGTTCGATCACCCGATCCCGCATCCTGGTTTTTCCTGCGGCGTCCCATTCCTCATAGTTATGTCGATCACAAAGCTTGGGATACCAAAATTCGGTTCTGAAGTATTGATTGGTGTGTTCCTCATACAGGTAATGACCGTTGGGGCCGACGTTATGGATTGTGTCGGTCGCCAGCGTGTCCTCGTTGACTTCAATACCCCGGGTGATGCGCCTGGAATAGCCGATGGCTTCGTCCATCATGACGGTTTGCAGAATCGATCCGGTGATCCCGCTTTCGGTATACCCCACGTCGTGGCATAAATCGCCGCCGGTGAGGGCCGAAAAGAAACAGGATATCGAGCCTTCGAGGGCGGCCTGCTCGTCAAGGGTCTTGGAATCCGTGCAGCCACCGGTTTGCCACAAGGGTATGCCGGCGTAATGGGCCAGTTCGGTGGCACCGGCCATCATCAAAGAAAGCTCGGGCGCACCGTAAGTCAGAATCATGGCGTTCATATCCATCACGGAGAGGACACCGCCCATGAAAAAGGGCACACCGGGCTTAATGGCCTGGGCCAGGGTCAATCCCATCCAGGATTCGGCTGCGGCCTGGATGATAATACCCGCAGCCGTCACCGGGGCAGTGCCGCCGGCCAGCGCGCAGGGAGTGAAAATCAACGGTACGCGATGCCTGGCCGCGAAGATCAGTTTGTCCACCGCCTCGAAAGTGCTCACCAAGGGTGATAATGGTTCACAGTAATGCACATAGTTGGGCCGTTTTTCAAAAGCCTCCTGTCCGCCGGCTTCTGCCACGGCTATTTTATGAATGTCCTCGGAGTCGTCCCAACCGTATGACCACGCAACAATGGGCTTGCTGGTATGGGCGAACATTTCGGCAAACTCGTAAGATGCCGCAAGATCAGGATGAACGTCACTGATGGTTCCCAAGGATTCACAGAAGTCGATGTTCGGCAGGGCATCCACCACTGTCGCCACGATACGTGCATCATCTTTTAGGTAAAGTCGACGTTCCAGTGTCTCGACGTCTATGAAATTCGGAGGTGTCGGTCCGGGGCCGAAGTGGGCCCGGCCGGGACCGATGTGTATATCATGGGCCGGATTGCCGTCGCGGGCAAAAATGGTGAAGCTGCGCGGTGCCGTCTCCAGAGAGCGTTTCACCAGGTATTGCGGGATGCACACGCGCTTGCCGTCGACCCAGGCCCCTGCTTCTTTCAAAATATCGCGGGCTTCCTCGTGGTGAACTTCGAGGCCGATATTCTCCAATACATGGAGCACGCCATCAAATAATTCCTGGAGTTGATCCGGAGAAAGCATCTCGAAGCGCACCCCTGAGTTGATTCGATAGTTTGTTCTCATATAACGATCTCCTTTCTGAATTGTTGATCGCCGGAGGCTGATACCCATTTGATCTGTCTGTTGATCACCGCTGACGTCATGCTAATCTTTTTTGACAAACTTTTTAGCAACATCGGATGCGGCCGCAGCATCCGGCGCATAGGCGTCAGCTCCGATCTTGTCAGCGAAAGACTGGTTCACCGGTGCACCTCCGACCATCACCTTGACCCGATCGCGTACCCCGGCCTCTTCAAACGCCTTGATCGTGTCGCCCATCGCACGCATAGTAGTGGTCAACAGTGCCGACATCCCTACGATTTCAGGTTCGAAGTCTTTTACCGCTTCCACAAAGGCCTCCGGCTCCACGCTGATGCCCAGGTCCTTAACTTCGAAACCGGCACCTTCGCACATCATACCCACCAGGTTTTTCCCGATGTCGTGCAAATCCCCCTTAACGGTGCCGATCAGCACCTTGCCGATCATTTTCACCCCGGTTTCAACCAGCAGCGGTTTGAGAACTTCCATGGCGTTTGCCATGGTCCGGGCGGATCGCATCACTTCGGGCACGAACATGTCACCGGCTTTGAATTTAACACTGACGTGATCCATACCCGGCATCAGACCCTGGTAAAGGATGTCCTGGGCACTTTGCCCCTCGTCAAGAGCTGTTTGGGTTAACTTAGCGATATCATCCTTTTTTCCCTCTATGACAGCCGTGGAAATTGAAGTCAACACCTCGCTCATGTGTCTATCCTCCTTTCAGTCATGAAGTTGTGTCTCTTTAAATTCAAGTTTTAGTGGAATAATAAAAAGTCCCGGTGCCCGTCACGCCGGTCAAGCTTGTCCCCGGCTCCGCTCAGGAAGCCGGAGTCCATAACCATCTTAAACGACTGGATAGCGCTAAAGCTTCACTAGGTGCCCGGCGTTCGCCGGAATGACGGCCCGTGACGATTTTATATTTTTTTTAAGACCATCGGTTCGCAGCGCCGTTTAACCGGATTTTTCACGGGAGCGAAAAGCATTGATCCAGCGCTCACCCCATTCATCGCGTCCCATTGCCATGTCGGCGGCCAACACCGCGGTTGTCAGTTCAGTCACCAACGGATTGGTAATCGGGCAGGTCAGTCCGGCGTGAATGGCCATGGCAATAAAAGCCGCATTGATGTGCATTCTGTCGGGCAGGCCAAATGAAACATTGCTGGCACCCATGGTAATATTGACGCCGAATTCTTTAACGATTAGTTCGGTGGTCTCCAGGGTTATCCTGCCGGCACTGTGGTCCGCTCCCATTGTCAGCACCAGCGGATCAATAACGATGTCCTCAGATCCGATACCCAACTGGCCTGCCCGTTCAATAATCTTGGCCGCCACGGCCAGTCGTTTATCCGGTGTGTCCGGGATACCCGCATCATCCATGCACAGCCCAATAACCGCTGCACCGTATTCTTTGACCAGGGGCAGCATCTCATCCAGTGAACGCTCTTCACCATTGACCGAATTGACCAACGCTTTGCCTTCATAAATCGAGAGCGCGGCGGACAGGGCCTCCGGATCAGCTGTATCGATACAAAGCGGTACGTCGGTTGCCGCCATTACGGTAAGCACAGCTTCCTTGAGCAGGACAGGCTCGTCACCATCGGGGATGCCGGCGTTCACATCTAAAACAGCAGCTCCGGCTGCGACTTGCGCAACGGCATCTTGGCGCACAATGTCAAAATTTTTCTGTTCAAGGGCTGCCTGCAGTTTTTTGCGGCCGGTCGGATTGATGCGCTCACCGATAATCACCGTCGGCAAGTTCCGACCGATTTCCAGAGTTTGCGTTTTTGAAGAAATGGTGGTTGTGAGATTTTCCGTCATATGTCACCTCTTTTACAGCTTTCCTGGCGGCAGCGGTGCGTCCCAGAAATAAGTTCAAAAAGTGTTGCAGCGGTTTGAAAGCCTTTTGCTCGCGCCTGCGACCATTTTGGGGACGCCCGCCGTAGCAGGGTTGAGCCAACGACCAGACCGTGCGTAGCACGGTATGGGGTGGATTTCTTCGCTTCAAGCGGAGAAAGACAAAAGCACGTAAGTGCTTCAAGCGTTGCACTTGCAACCGGGTGCAAAGCACCCGGTTTGTGTGGCAAGAAATCAAAAGAACTCGACCTCGGCCCGCTCTGCGGGCCTCGGGACTCAGACAGCTTTTGATTTTTACCCGTCAAAGGTCTCTGGCGGGTAAGCGCCCTGCTGCAGCCGACGCCTTAAACCCAAACTGCTCAATGTCGCTCACAAAAAACTTTCAAACCTTGAGTTGAAATCTGTAACTTTTTTGCGGGACAATACGCGAGCATAAAATAAATAAGATTGGTCTGATGACCTGAAAATCAGGTTGACAGATAATA
>JASFTQ010000051.1:0-18955 GCA_050053515.1 Desulfobacterales bacterium
AGAATATCTGGGGTGATTATTGCGGGGCAGGCGCGGGATTTTTGGTGAGTGCGTTCAGGCGCATATCCCAAAACCTGCCAGCCATCCCCAGCAAGACACAAATATTTGCTCTTCCTTGGCAATACAGCCCCATTTTTACAATTTGTAAGCGGTTTCATTTCCGCATCGTGTATTTGAAATACGCCGGTCACGTTGGATGCAAAAACAAGGCGGTCACCCTCCCACCAGGGATCCATCTCCAAAGAGGGTGCATCGGTGATGCGGCACCAGTCACGATCATACAGCCAAATATCCCAGTTGCCCTGACTGTTTGCCGCCACCGCAATCCGGCCCTGCTGATCTTGAACCGGCCCCGACAGTTGCAACACCCCCTCCGGAGCCGCAATAAATTGTGGCTGTGTGCTGGAGGGTTGGAATTGAGCGGGAGAGCTGCCCTGATGAGACGAGAACAAGATTAGGTAGGGGCGGTGACCTCTGCGAGTGACGGCCACGCCACCGGGTCCCGGGTCCCAGGCATGGTCTAATTTCAACGGAAATCTCATCCCCTTGACATATTTAATGACTTTGGCCAAGCCCTCATCATCGTATTCGGAGAGCCAAAGTGTTTTGTTGGCGTCGACATAACCGTATCGGCCTCTGAGACCAAATTGGACTGCACCGGGATACACACCGGATGCGTTCCAATATACAAAAGGCTCACTCCAGTAACCGGTGATAAGCAAGCCTTGTCCCTTATGGGGATTGGAAACCAATTCGCTGCTGAATGTTTGCCACAGTTCACTCCAGGATTTTTCGAAACTCTTCCTGGCCTTGAGATCTATCTCGATGGGCAAGACACCGTATCCATGCCTTTTAATGAAATCATATAATTTGGACCAACCGTAATTTTGATAGACCCACCTCATGAAAGGTCGACCATATATCCGATAGCCGTCACGGCCGGGCCATGTACCGGGATGATTGCTGATTTTGTCGATATCGGGGGGCCGGGCAGCTTTTGTTATAGCGGCATAGAAGGGATCGTGAATTTCTTCTCGCTTAAACAGAGCATATAAAAGGTGGCAAATGCCATCAGAGGTCCATTCGGGAATGATAATATTGGGCGAAATAATTTCGCCGAAGACCTTGTGCAAACCTCCCGGAATACCGGAGCGGATGCTGTAAATGCCCTGAAGGCTGAGACCTTTGAAAAGAAAATACGCCCACGGGTCAGCCTCGGTATAACCCTCTTCCAATACTCCGGGGGCTCTGAGCGGTATCCGGATTTCCCGGTGGGGTATCATGTGGACGCGGACAGCCGGTGTGTCGAGCTTATCATCCAGGATAACGTGCAGGGGTAATGTGACCTTGACACCCTGTTGTTCAAGAAAGTGGGTCATGGCCGGATATTTTTTTATGAGACGCTCGGCAATTTCACCCTCATCGACGGGGTAGTAGAAAAACACGCCATCTTTTTCCACATAGACGAGAGACAGACCGTGAGATGTAAAAGAAATTAAAAAAGCCACCGCGAGAAGGACAGATCGCATTAACCACTCCGATTGGAAAACGGCAGACAAGCATTCAACTTGTACAGGGTGAATTCCATTTTGTTTACGCTGGATGAGGGTATGATGTTCTCATAGGGATGCCTCTTGAAAAATTACAATTTATAGCATAGTTTGGTTAATCGGTCAGCTCTTAAATAATTCAGGAGTCGGGAAGTTTTCTGCAAAATGGAGCGTCATGACACGATGAATAACCACTTTTTTTCTATTACCACACAGACTGAAAAGCAGGAATCCGGAAAACTATTTCCGGTTGATCTGGATGCCCGCTTTCGCGGGCATGACGAGAAAATGACCCCGAATGCTCAAATAAGTAACAAGTCGGAGAAGATGCAATGATAGCTAAACATGGCATATCCCTGTCGATTTTGGGGACCGCGCTGTTTCTTATTATCGATGTCACGCCGGCTTTGACCGAAAGCGTAAAAGAAACCGTTTTGGTCCAAAACGATAAAAAAACAGAGGGTCGCTCTCAAGACAGCTGGTATAAAAATTTGAGCCCGGAGATCAAAGCAAAATTGGAGGCCGAGCGAAATTTATTTTTCAAGCAGACCTTTGATTCAAGGGCCGAGATTTATAAAAAGAAATCAGAGATGAAAGACGAATTGAAGAAGCCACAACCCGATGGTCAAAAACTCAAAACCCTACGAAAAGAGATTTCGAGGCTTGAGGCTTTATTGAACAAAGAGCGCTACAAATTTTTAAAAAGGCTGGAGCAGATTCATCCAGAGGCGGGAAAAGGATATTTTGAAAGAGGCATTATGGGAAATGACTGAGCGGTTCGCTTCACTTATTTGTAGGACGCTAGGGCCCCATATGTACCATCGGGGAGACCTCACCGGTGTACCATTCCTTGTCCCGAAGGTAGGCTTCAAGTTCGTTGTTGATGATATCGGCCATATGCTCGTAAAATAGGGCAGCATCCTCTTCACCGCGGATGGCCATTCCGATAACTTCCAGAGCTGTTAATTTTCGATCCACCCCCATCTCCTTTCCCCTTTTTCGCTTGGAGTGATTGTCAAAATAATATTCCGATTGGCGGAAGTGCAGACAGGGGGTAAATTTTTTTCGTCAAGCTGAATACCCCGGTGATTCTAAGCGACAAAAGGTGGGGGCTGCCGGGATGGGCAAACGACGGTGAATCTTTGTGTCAACCACCATACTTAAACTAGCAGGGGGGTGAAATTGATAGTAACTGGCCGTATCCGAGCCAAGGGGCGGTGATCGTGCATCTTGACGACAAAAACTTACCCCCCTGCCCGCACCGCGTGCAATCGGGATATTATTTTAAAAATCACTCTGGACAAAGCAAGAAAAGATGCTGGCAGCAGCCCGTCATCATTCTTCGTGGGCCAGTTCGACGAGTTCTTCCCATTTGCGATCCGCCATTTGCTGGGCGCCGGCAACCATTTCGTCGGGCATCTGTCGAAACCGTCCTTGGGCCCGCAGGTACTGCTTAACGGAAAGCTGATGCCCAGGTTGAACATTAAGCCGGTATTTGCCGTTTTCAATCTCATAGATCGGAAATACTTTCGCTAGGGTGGCCATGCGCGTCACCTGAATTGATTTGGCAGAGTCGATGCGCCAACCGGGAGGACAGGGGCAGAGCAGATGAATCAATTTCGTACCGCGGATGCCCCGGACCTTGTTAAATTTTTGAATCATATCGTCCGGATATGCCACTGAAGCGGTGGCGATATAGGGGATGTCGTGTCCCAGCATGATCTTTTCCAGATCTTTTTTCGGTTCTCGCTTGACGGAACCGGCGGGTGTCGTTGTCGTCCAGGCGCCGGCAGGTGTGGCGCTGGACCGTTGAATACCTGTGTTCATGTAGGCCTCGTTATCGTAGCACACATACAGGATATCGTCGTTTCTTTCCGCCGCACCGGAAAGCGATTGAATACCGATATCAAAGGTACCGCCGTCACCGGCCCAAGCCATGATGACGACATCCCTCTCTCCCCTCTTATCAAAGGCTGCTTTTATTCCGGATGCGGTGACGGCGGCCGTGGCAAAGGGCACATGGATGACCGGCACCTTAAGGGTCGAATAAGGCCAGACGCCGACAATGATTCCCCAGCAGCTGGCAGGGATTATGACCACGGTGCGTTCGCCCAACCCCATCAGGGCCAGCTTCATGGCCAGCGAAGCCCCACAGCCCTGGCAGGAAAGCACACCGGGTTGCAATAACTCTTGGTCACTGCTTAACTCCCGGGATATATTAAACGTTTTTTGCATGTCGCCCCCTACTGTTTCAGGCCCCAAAAAATAGAGCCATCGGTATGTTTTTCGACAGCCAGTGCATTTTTGACCGCTTCCGCCACATCCTCCGGGGTTACATCCCTTCCCCCCAGACCGGCTATCACCGGAAAGACGATCGGTCGGTTTTCCAAGGGGTAAAGCGCAGCCTGGACCTCACTGGCAAAAACGCCGCCCAACCCGGCGGCCAGGTTGCGATCGATGACCACCACCTTTGAAGCCCCGCCGAGTGCCTTTTGCCAGGATGCGACCGGCACGGGCCTGAACATGCGAACCTTCATGAGTCCAACTTTATGACCGGCTTCCCGTAAGCGATCAACTGCAATACGGGCAACCGATGTAATCGTTCCTGCGGTGACCACCATCAACTCAGCGTCCTCACTGCAGTATGTCTCAACCAGATCGTATTCACGCTCGAAAGTTTCGCTAAAGTCCTGGCAGATTTGCCGGTATCGGTCCAAAGCTTTGATTGCGTCCCGATGCATGACATACCTTTCTTCGTAGTAAAATTCAGGACCGATGATCCCGCCGAACATGCGGGGATCGTTCAAATCGAGTTTGTACTCGGGCTGATAAGACGGTAGAAATTTATCAACCTGCGCAGCATCCGGTACCTCCACAATTTCAGAGGTGTGGCTTAAGAAAAACCCATCAAAGCAGAGCATCACCGGAAGCATCACTTTTTCAGCAAGCCTGAAGGCCATGATAACACTGTCCAGCACTTCCTGGTTGGATTCGCAATAGAGCTGCATCCAACCAGTATCTCTCTGGGATAACGAATCACTTTGATCCGCCCAGATATTCCAGCCCGGCCCCACCGCTCGATTTACGTTGGCCAGTACAACGGGCAGCCTGGCACCTGCAACCCAATGTAACACCTCGTGCATCAGCAGCAGGCCGTGACTGCTGGTGGCCGTAAATGTGCGGACCCCGGCGGTCGAAGCCCCCATTACCGCAGCCATGGCGGAATGTTCACTTTCAACCTTAATAAACTCGGCAGCCAAATCGCCATGGGCGCACATTTGGGAAAGTTCTTCTACAATGGTGGTCTGGGGCGTGATCGGATAAGCTGAAATAACCTGCACCCGGCTGAGTTTTACACCCAGTGCCACCGCGTGATTTCCTTTGATAACTTGTCTCAATTGACGTTACCCTTTCAGCGAAATTTCCTCCTCGATCATAGATATAGCCTGGCGGGGACACTCGGTGAAACAAATACCGCAGCCCTTGCAATAGTCGTAATCAATATGATAGCCGAACTGCTCCTTGCTTTTCACCAGCACGGACATATCCGGGCAAAATATCAAGCAGTTATCACATTCGGTACAGCGACCGCAATGCATGCACCTGGCAGCTTCCCGGTTGGCCGCGGCTGCGTCGTAGGCACTTTTGTAAGTATCGAACGAACCCTTACGGACGTTTGCACCTTGAACAACCGGATGTTCCCGCTGTTTTTTATTAAAGTAATCATGTATCATATCATCGTTTCTGAGCACCCTGCCATGGTTTTGGCTCACCGGGTTGACGGGTTTCCAGCCTTTGTAAACGGCAAAACTGATTGCCGGGCCGTCACCGATGCGTATTTTTTCAAATGTCTTTTCAATGTCCCAACCCTTTCGATGGCAATCCATGGCGATCGCCGCCTGTTTCCCCGAGGCCACGGCATGGACCACCGTATGCGCAATATCAATAATGTCACCACCGGCAAGTATTTTTGCACCGCGACCGTTTTTGACATGGGCCAAGAGGCTTTGATCAACAACAATGCAATCGTCTTTGGTTTGCAAGATTTCCTTCAGATAATCAAAGGACGGTTTTTCTCCTATGGCGGAGATGATGCTGTCGCTTTCTATGTCGAACAGGTCTTTTTCTCTTTTAATAGGACGCCTGCGACCACTCTCATCCGCCGGTCCCAGTTCCATTCGGCAGCACACCAATTTTTTAATGGCGCCATCTGCATCCAACCTGATTTTTTCGGGCGCAGATAAAAATTGAAAGCGAACCCCTTCCTCACGGGCTTCCCGGATTTCTTCGGGATGCGCCGGCATTTCGCTTTCAGACCGCCGATAGATGACAGTGGTTTCACAACCCAGCCGCAGTGCGGTTCTGGCCGAATCTATGGCGGTATTTCCGCCACCGATAACAACGACCCTTTTTCCCAAATCGATCTTATCGTCCAGCGCCACTCGGCCTAAAAGGGACAGACCGCTCATAATCCGCCGACTTTTATCTTCCTCGGGGATGCCAAGCTTCATGCTGATGTGAACGCCGCTGGCCAGAAAGATGTAGTCATATTGATTGCGCAGTTCAGTCAGAGGGATATCGTTACCGATTTCGGTACCGGGGCGCAGTTCGATGCCCATGCCGGCCAAACCTTCAAATTCCGCCGCAACAACCTCACGCGGCAATCGGTAGGAAGGGATGCCGACCCGTAAAATGCCCCCCAGCACGGAAAGCTTTTCGTATATCGTAACGCGAAATCCCAGCAGTCTGGCGAAATAGGCCGCCGACATACCTGCCGGTCCGGAGCCCACCACCGCCAGCTGCGTTCCGTTAAGCCGGGCAAGCTCTGGATGGGGTGTCGAGGGGACCATAAACTCCCCGACATAGCGCTCCAGATCTTTTATGCTGACGCACTGATCGAGAGATTCGCGGTTACAGGCATCTTCACAGAATTTAAAACAGACGCGACCGAGGATAGCGGGAAAGGGCTCCTCACGTTTTAAATGCCAGTAAGCCTTTGCAAATTCCCCTTTTTGGATGAGCTTGATCCAGCCTTCTATGTCATTGCCGGCCGGACATGCATTTTGACACGCCGGTATTTTGTCCTCATAAATGGGTTTTATAAAACGCCAAGTGCCGGTGCGATTGTGAAGCATGGTGCCCATTGATATATTCATGGGAGTGATGTCCCGCCAGGTTTTAAAGTCGTATGTTTTTGCCAAATCACTGCGTCTTTTAGCCGTCATGGCGTTCTCCTTCTATCCCTCAACAACCTTTTCATAAGCCGCCCGGGCGGCCTTCTTGTTGTTTTCCTTGTTCAGCGGAATATATTCGTCGATGGCTTGGATCACTGACTCGATAGCAACCAACCCTGTGGCCCTTGAAAACGCTCCGAGTATGGCAGTGTTGACGATAGGATTGGCGGGTGTTCCCAGTCGGTGGGCAACGGCGATGGCACCGGCATTCACGACAAACAGCTGATACTCGTTTGCCAGATGTTTCCGATAGGATGCCGGTGCTAATTTGCCGTTGACGATCACAGCGCCGCGCGTTCTTAATCCCTGGGTCACACCGGTCGTCTGAAGCAGTGAAGCGTCCAATACCACCACATGATTCGGATGGTAGATCTGGTTGCGCAGATAAATCGGCTTATCGTCCATCCGGCAAAATGCCGTAACCGGCGCGCCTCTGCGCTCGACACCAAAGGCCGGAAAGGCCTGTACATATTTGTTTTCGAGAAATAGGGCATGGGCCAGCACCTCGGAACCGATGACAGCTCCCTGGCCTCCCCGGCCGTGAAATCTAATTTCTTGCATGTTTTTCTTCCGAGCCAAGGGGGCGGTGATTGTGAATCTTGGCGACAACAATTTACCCCCTGCCTGCACCTCTTTATTCCGCTCTATTTGGAAACATTATTTTGACATCCGCAGCAATGTAGGATTTGGCATATGCAACAAGGTCCGGAAAGAAAGCCAGGAAGTTTTTTTCCAAGGCGTTATGATGCAATCGAATCTCTAGCATAGCCCCGTCCAGGCTGTTCTTTCTCGATAGCCGCTTTGATATCCGATTCAGGGTTGTCTCAACGCCCTCTAATGTCAGATAAGAGCCGAGCCAATTTTGACGGACCATGTGCGGGAGGACGGTTTTGAGCCGCTGCGGAAGAATCTCACTGTACTTATGCAACAGATCATAAACCTGATCGATAAATACTGGCAAGGTTTTATCTGAGTAGTCAGGCCAATTTTTGGACAGGAAGTGATCATAACAGATGTCCAGTATAATTCCGGCAAACCGCCTTGTTTTCCGGCTGAATAGGTTTCGGCTCGATATGGTTATTTCGTGTCTGTCGGCAAAAATATCTATTTTGCGATGAAACATTATGCCGCGCATTATTTCTGGACTGTATCGATTGCCGATCTGTCCCTTGACGAAGTCTCCCATAAAACTGCCGATTAAGAATTGCTCACTGGTGTCGGCCAGGTAAGCATGTGCCAGATAATTCATCGATTCAATACTCCCAATACGCTCGCCCGCCCCGATTATTTCGGCGGGTCACATATTAGCTCAGCAAGGACGGCTGGATTTTACCCGTATCCAGTACCACCCAAGCGCAAACAACTCCCGGGTGAAGAAATACCACCAGCGAGGACGCCTGGCGGCATAAATTTTGCCCTTGGTGGGACTGCCGACCGCTGAAATACCAAAATGTCTAAAGGCCAGCAATGATCTTTTTAGATGATAGCGGTCGGTTACTATAATTGCTCTCGACCAGCCGTATTGTTGCATGATCCGGGCGCAGCCGGCTGCATTTTGCATGGTTGATGCTGCGCAGTCTTCCATGATAATGCGGTTTGACGAAACACCCTTTGCCTGTGCGAGCTGCTTCATAACCGAGGATTCAGACGGGGGATGTCTTCCAATACCGCCGGTGACGAGTAAAAATTTGGATGGCCATTTCCGGTAAAGATTCACGGCGTGTAATACGCGTCTTTCAAGGGTGGGACTCGGTATGCCGCCTTCAAACACACGAGCGCCAAGAACGATAATTACCTCAGCTGTTGACAGCCCCTCTGGGTCATGCAGGTCTGTGGAGGACTTCATAGCCCACGTACCAAAATAAGCCGGTTGAATAACCGCGTTAAAAGCGGGTATGTTACTTGATTCCAGTCAAAATGGTTTGCGCAACGCTGGTTTAGATTTTTAAATCATTAACCAGGCCGTGTGTCAATCCATAGGATCGGATTCGGAAATGAGCGGGACAGCAATTGCAAAGGTTAATAATTGGATCCGTCAATCGACGCTGGGGCCATCTGACACACAAACTCTATTTTTCCCCTGCTCTTTAGCAGCGTAAAGGGCTTTATCGGCTTTTTGTACCAGATCTCTGGCAGAATTTGCATCGGAGGAAAAAGAGGCGATCCCGATACTGACCGTCAGGTTTTTCGATGATAGCCTTAATTCAGGGCGAAAGGGGTGGGCGTTGATCATCTTTATAATTCTTTCAGCGACTATTCTGGCACCTGCTTTGTCGGTGTACGGCAGAATAATTGCGAATTCCTCTCCTCCGTAGCGGGCACCCAAGTCAACCTCTCGAATGTTTCTTTTGATTAATTTTCCAAGTTCTCCCAGAATTTCATCACCTGCCAGGTGTCCCAATGTATCGTTGTATTGCTTAAAATCATCTATGTCCATCATCAACAGGGACACCGGATGTTTTTGCCGCAATGATCTTTTAATCTCGGTCTCAAGCATGTGCTCGAAATAACCGTGATTGTGAAGGCCGGTGCGTCTGTCGGTGATGGCATAATAGATCGCTGTTTCATAATTGACATGCAGCCTGTCGAGGTATTTCTTTTTTTTAAGCAGGGCTTTCAGGCGGGTTTGCAGCTCGTATTTATTTATGGGTTTGACGAGGAAATCATCCACGCCGAGTTCCAACCCTTTGATTTTACTTTCCAAATCCTGCAAACATGTTATGACCACGATTTGGATATCTCGGGTGGGTTCGTCGTCTTTTAAGCGGCGGCAGACCTCAAATCCATCGATGCCCGGCAGAAGAATATCCAACAAGAGGAGGTCTACCCTATCCCCTCTGACACGCGATAAAGTTTCCTCGCCGTCCCGCACCAAACTGAGGTTGTATCCCTCACCATTGAGGTAACCCTGAATGAGGCGCACATCTTTATCATCGTCTTCGACCAATAGTACAGATGGCTTCTCAAAGGTGGACTCCAGGTACCTCTCTTGCTCTTCGGGTGTTGAAAAAAGTTGTTTTGAGTCTCTGCGAGTTTTTAATTGATCCTGGTATTTCTTTATACGCAGGAAAGAACGGACTCTGGCGGAGAGCTCCACAGTATTGACCGGTTTGTTCAGAAACTCATCGGCACCGGCTTCAAGCCCTTTAATTTTATCATCGGTACCATCCAGTGCCGTCACTAAAATCACGGGAATATCGCGTGTGTCCGGATCGTTCTTGAGTTTGCGGGTAACCTCATACCCATCCATACCGGGCATCATGATATCCAGCAAGATGATATCCGGTGCAGCCCTCTTGACTTTTTCCAAGGCTTGCTGGCCGTTGTAAGCCTTAAGTGTTTCGTACCGATCCTTGGGCAACTTGGCTGCCATGAGTTTAACGTTCAAGGGGTCATCATCGACAATAAGAATTTTGGGTTTACCGGTCATTTTGCTGCGGAGTCCTGGTTATAAGTTGGGGTTCTCTTCCTGTGGAAACTGCCGATGGTCTCCAGCACCTCCTGGATGTCAATCGGTTTTGTAATATAACCTTCACAGCCGGATTTCCTGGCCTTTTCTTCATCACCCTGCATGGCAAATCCGGTTAAGGCCACCACCGGAATATCTTTTAATTGTGGATCCGCCTTTATGATACGAGTGGCTTTCAAACCGTCCATACCGGGGAGCTGTATGTCCATGAAGATCAGAAATGGCTGATGTTCGCGGGCCAGCCGGATGCCGGTTTCGGCATCAAAGGCCTCAATAATGTGATACTTACCGATGCTAAAAATGCCGCGCATCAGCTTCATATTCAATTGATTGTCCTCAATCACCAGAATGTTTCTGTTTTCCATGCCTGTCCCCATGATGATTATCATACGGGATTGTTTTATACTTGATGATCCCGAAAGGCCGGTTCACCAAGATTAAATCGGCAGAAGAATCCGAAACGTGCTGCCATTGCCTTCACCCTCACTTTCCGCCCAGATTCTGCCGCCATGCATTTCAACGAGCTCCTTTGTCAGCGCCAAACCTAGCCCCGTGCCTTCATAATTTCTGCTGGATGTTCCGTCGATCTGTTCAAAGCGGTTGAAAATATGTTTCAGATCTGCCGGTTTTATTCCGATGCCGCTGTCCGTTACGGATATCTCAATACAATTCTTTTTCTTGTTCTTCTCTGCCGGCGGATCGGAATTTGCGGATTCAATAATTTTGATGCCCGGTGTATCACCCTGTCGACGGCCAGGGCGGAGCTTACAATAGGTTTTTTCTGCCATCAAACATACCTTGCCGCCATCCGGTGTAAATTTTACGGCGTTGGATAGCAAATTATATAAGATTTGTTTGAGCTTGCGCTCATCGGCTTTTATGGTTCCCCTAAGGCCATCAAAATGTGTTTGAAGTTGTATTCCGTGTTTTGCGGCCTTTTCCCTCACCATGATTAAACTGTTTTTTAGACAAGCTGCTAAATTGACCTCCGTGACCTCAAACCGAAGCTTGCCGGCTTCGACCTTTGAAAGATCCAAGATATCATTTATCAGGGCCAGCAGGTGTTTGCTGCTGTTGAGCACATCATTCAAGTATTCCTCCTGGGTTTCGTCCAGACTGCCAAACTCCTTGCTCAGCACCAACTCCGTGAAGCCCATGATATGATTTAAAGGGGTGCGCAGTTCATGGCTCATGTTGGCCAGAAATTCACTTTTGGCACGGTTGGCCAATTCTGCAGCATCCCTGGCATGCTTGAGTTCGGTTTCAGTCTTTTTACGAACCGTAATCTCTTTTCTGAGCTGTTTGTTTGCAGCCTCCAACTCGGCCGTTCGCTCTTCAACCCGCGTCTCCAGTTCATCATGGGCTTTCTGAAGCACTTCCTCGGCGCGTTTACGTTGGGTTACATCCGTGGCAATCTGCAATCGAACATACCGACCGTCTACCCATTTAATGGCTCGATCATGGTTAAGATACCATTTGCCGGTGACTGGATTTTTGCCTTCCCAAATCTTCAACCCGCTGGGTTCACCCTGTTCGTTCAGCAGCTCTGTATTTGTGCAGTGATCGCATGGTCCTGTCTCATTGCCAAAGGCTTTCCAACATATTTGCCCGACTAAATTGTCACCAAAAGATTGCATCATGTTATTATTCATAAACAAAATTTCATAGGACTGCATGTCCGCCACATAAATATCGGCATAGATGCTGTCTAAAACTTTGAGAAATCTCTCGTTGGATACCTTTAAATCGCGTTCCGCCTTTTGCAGACTGTTTATCATCCGGTTAAAGGCATGACTCAGCAACCCGACTTCGTCTTTTGACGGCACTTTTACGGCGTGATTTAAGTTCCCGTCCGCCACAATTTGTGCGGCCTTTGATAAGCCGATCAAGGGTTTGGAGATGGTTTTTGACAAAAAAAACGAAATAACAACAGCCGGAATAAGGATGAAAAGACCCCACATCACGTTGTGCCGGATCAAAGCAGCCGCAGTCTCTTTAATGGGCTTGAGGGAAAAACCCAAGACAACGCGCCATTGCTCATTTTCGATATTGACCGGATAGACCAGTATCATACCTTTTTCTTGGCTGTCCGGAAAATAAAAATTCTTTAACAAGGTTTCCTGCTTAAAAAGCAGGGCCTCCTCCAGGGTCTGACCGTAATAGAGCTTATCGTTCGCCAGAGATACCTCACCGTTCGGTTTGACCACTTTTGCATAGATTAATTCTTTGCTGCCGTACAGTTCCGGTGATTGTAGGAGTTTTTCTAAATACATCCAATTCTTCGACCAGAACGCACTTTGAATGTTCGAGGCAATTTGTTTTGCCATGCGCTTGCCGGTCAGAATCAGGCCCTCTTGGAGAACTTCTGATTCTGTTTTAACCGCGAAATACGTCGTAATTCCCACTGCTGCAAAGATCAGCAAGGCGACATGCAGCATCAATTTATGAAAAATAGAGATCTTGACCTGGAACTGATCAACGAGATTGTGTGAATTCACTGTTTATGCCTTTTTCCATGCCGTTTATTACGTGATTTAATCCAGTTGCTGACCCTTTTTTGGAATAATTGAGGGGTATTGCACAGAAAATTATATCATTTCTTACTGTCGATTGGCAACCAAGGAAGTGATCAATCTTCAAGATACTCGTATGCGCGAAGCGTTAAAAATTCATCCAGCTCATCTTTGGAAATTATTTCGTCAAACAGCTGTGAAGCCAGGTTATATTTTCCGTCCCCAAAGCACTCGTCACCCACAAGTCTGCAAATTTTTTGCATTTCCGCCTGCATCAGATAACGGAAGAGATCAACGGTGACGTTGCGACCATCATCCAAGACGCCCCGGGGGTGGTGTACCCACTGCCACAGCTGGGTGCGTGAAATTTCAGCAGTGGCCGCATCCTCCATCAGATTATAGATCGGCACACAGCCGTTTCCCAGCAGCCACTCAGCCATATACTGAATGCCCACGTCGATATTGGTTCGAAGTCCAGCCTCGGTAACTGTGCCGCTGGGTAATTTCAGAAGATCCCCGGATGTCACCTGAACATCGTGGCGCAATTTTTCGATCTGATTGGCAGCGGGCATGGCTTTATCAAATTCTTCCTTTGCAATCTGCACCAACCCCGGATGGGCTACCCAAGTGCCATCGTGTCCGTCTGTAGCTTCTCGGATTTTGTCTTCCCTGACCTTTCGCAGGGCGACTGCATTGGCCTCCGGATCATTTTTAATGGGAATCTGGGCCGCCATGCCACCAATGGCATGAGCACCGCGGCGGTGGCAGGTTTTAATCGCCAGCAGAGAGTAAGCGTGCATGCAGTGGCGCGTCATGGTGATCTGGGCACGGTCCGGGAAGATGTATGCCGGTATGTTTTTGAAGCGTTTAATAAAATTAAAGATATAGTCCCAGCGGCCGCAGTTGAGCCCCGCCATATGATTTTTGAGCTCATAGATAATTTCATCCATTTCAAAAGCAGCCAGAATGGTTTCAATGAGCACCGTGGCCTTGATGCTCCCCTCCGGAATATCGAGCAGGTCTTGGGCGCGAATAAAGATGTCGTTCCAGAGTCGCGCTTCGAGGTGACTCTCCATTTTGGGCAGGTAAAAATAGGGTCCGGACCCTTTTGCAATGAGATTTTTGGCATTGTGAAAAAAAAACAACCCGAAATCAAAGATGCTGCCGGATATCGGCCGTCCGTCCACCATCACATGTTTTTCAATAAGGTGCCAGCCGCGGGGTCTTATGATTAAGGTGGCGACCCTATCACCCAGCTGGTATGTTTTGCCTTCGGGACTTACATACGCAATGGTCCCATTAACCGCATCGCGGAGATTTATTTGCCCCTGCAGGGTGCCGTTCCAGGTGGGCGAATGCGAGTCTTCAAAATCGGCCATGTAAGTCGATGCGCCGGAATTAAGCGCATTGATGATCATTTTGCGTTCGACCGGAGCGGTGATTTCAACCCGACGGTCTTGAAGATCTTTGGGCACCGGCGCGATTTTCCATTGGCTGTCCCGTATTTCTCTGGTGTCGGGCAAAAAGTCGGGCATTTTACCGTCGTCAATTTCGGTTTGGACTGCGAGGCGGCGTTGCAGCACATCCTGGCGCCGTGGTTCAAATTCGCGGGCCAGGGTACCGATAAATGACAGCGCCTGGGGGGTGAGAATCCGTGAGAATTCACCTGGCACGGATGCGGTGACTTCAATACCGGTATCATTGTCCGGGTAATCCATTGTTGTCTCCTCTGAAGGACGTTTGAAATTGTTTCAAGGATCGTTGACAATCCGGCAGTTTCGGCAAAAACGACTCAAACTTAGATTAATGAGATAAATGAGGGGTCGTGTAAAAAACACCCCGACCCTGGATAAATTAAATATCATTTGGGGGATGTAAAGGCTGAAAACTTTTCGTACAGCTGTCGCCGGCGATCGTCACAGGGGAAGATATATAGCCGGATTCATTTCCGACCGGCCTAACCCTTCGGGTCAGGGCAATTTACATATAAACATCAATGCCTATTGTTACTGAGGTGTCGGGGTGTTTTTTTCACGACAAGATGATCGCGCCGCTGCTTCTAAGGGGCAGGGGGCGATTGCCGCCGAGAAAGGCAAAACACGGCGTCTGTTCTTGTTGGCGTGAGCGTTTTAAACGGCCGGCAGTAAAATGCAGGGCATTTGCCGTTGTCAGGCTGGGCAGGCAACAACCCGGCATCTTGTCGTGAAAAAAACACCCCGACACTTGATTATTACTCAAATGCAGAGTCATTTTATGGAATCGAACGATGTTTGGCGAAAGGATTTAATGATGAACAATCATAGAACATATGCGCCCCGATCACTTTTAAGCATGGCCTTTTTACTAGTCTTTTTTTTATTGTCATATGCTGCAACCGAAGAGTATAAGGTTGATCCGGCCCACACATCCGTTAGTTTCAAGATCAAGCATCTGGCGGTTACCAATGTTCACGGCCGCTTTAATGATGTTTCGGGAAGGCTGAGATACGATCCGGATTCTTCCGGCAACAGCGCCATCGAGATTAAAGTAAATGCCGCCAGCGTTGATACCGCAGTTTCCAAACGCGATGAGCATTTGAGAAGTTCGGATTTTTTCGATGTAAAGAAATTTCCTTACATTGAATTCAAGAGCACATCCGTCAAAAAAGTTGATGCGGAAAATTACGAAGTCTCCGGTAATTTAACGCTGCACGGCGTGACCAGACCTTTGAAAGTCTCGGTAGTAAAAACGGGGGAAGGCCAAGATCCCTGGGGAGGCTATCGGGTTGGTTTTGAAACGGAGTTTACTATCAGACGCAGCGACTTCGGGATGAAAACCATGCTGGTGAATGTGGGCAACAAGGTACGAATCTCCGTGAGCGTTGAGGCAGTCCGCAAATAAATTGTCCCAGCCCCTGATGCCAGGGGGATCATCCGGATGACCGGTTCGCTTCCCTGCAAGCCCCGCCCCTTGGGGCGGGGGGCTTTACTTCATTAATTGAAGTGCTCTGCCGAACTCTAGCAGATGAAGTCTTTTCGCAGCGAAGTGAAGATTCCGCCGTCGGGGCACCGAGGAGCTTTATTGGGTTTACGCTGGCCCGCATGATGAGCGATGAGAGCCTGCCCTTTTTTTTAACTTTCGGTAGACACTCAAGGTGGCCTTGCGGGTCAACGCCCTGGTGCCGCTGTTATCGATTACGATGCTCGCCAGGTTCTTTTTTTTCTCTATCGGCATTTGGGATCGTATTCGCGCCATAGCGTCACTCTCGGAGAGGTTGTCTCGGCGAATGAGCCTCAAAAGCTGGATGGGCTCCGGGGCATATACAACAATCACCTCGGACAATCCACCGAACATGCCGGCTTCAAACAGCAAGGGTACATCCAGGATGACCACTGCGTTCGGTGTATTTTTTTCGACCTGCCTCAATCGTTGATCAGTTTCTTTTTTCACCCGGGGGTGGACAATACGGTTCAGTAATTCCTTTTTTTCGGGGTTCTTAAATATTATATCCCCCAGCAACGACCTGTTGATCTCACCTCCGGTGAGAAGAATATTCCGGCCGAAGTGTTGCACAATCTCATGCCAGGCGGGCTGCCCCTTTCGTACGACTTCCCGTGCAATTTCGTCGGCATCAATGATGATTGCACCGGCTGATTCCAAAATGGCCGCCACGGTTGATTTGCCGCTTGCAATTCCCCCCGTCAGCCCTGCTACAATCACGTGCCACCTCCTTTGTCCATCGGATACCATCGTCTGAAGCAATCTTGAGTTCATATTAGCCCTTAATTGTTTGAAGGACAATATTTTTATGGCACCAGCCCGTCAGAATACAACTTGCCCACTAAATTGAGCGGCATGATGTTTCTTTACATTTTTTATGAATATTGATAAATTGTTTTCATATTCACCTTCAGTATTGATCCGGCAGCGATAGTCGCTTTTGCCACGGTTTTAAGAGGCAGGACTTGCCGGGAAGCAAACCGGTCGAAGATACGAAATACCGCTAAATGTATTGCCCTCGGAGCATTTCCGCGGTTTTCAAATTCAATTGAAAGAAAACTGACCGGGAAAAATACCATGAAAATTGAATGTCCCCATTGTAAATCCGGCTATACGGTCGACGATGCCAAAATTCCCGCTAAAGGTGCGTATACGCTTTGTAAAAGTTGCCGCAAGCGTTTTTTAGTTAAAAAAAATACCGGATCCGGGAACATAGAAAACGCTGTGCAACAACGATCAGCCACCCGGCAGTTTTCTGATAGATTTGAAACTGCGGCGGAAACGGTAGAAAAAGACGAGGAGGGCCAGGGCGGCATCGACAAACAGGAGCAGCTTGTTGAACATTACATCAAACAGAACGATCAGGAGGCTGCCGCCAAACTGTTATTTGAACTTATTGCAAAATATGCCAAAGACAAAAAATTTCATAAAGCCGAAGCCTTAAGGGACAAACTCTATGAGGCAGCCCCGATGGCTGTAAACGAGATTGTAAAATCCGGAGAAATAATTGAAGAAGAAAAAACCCAGTCGATCGATCAAAATCACCTCAGGATCTGGGCCGATCTTTATAATCGACTGGAGCCCGGCGAAGCCAGCGAGTTATACTACGCTATGCAAACAGATACGTTAACAGCCGGTCAGGCGGCATTCAAGCAGGGCCATATCAATTCACGTCTGTATTTTGTTCAGCATGGCGTATTGAATTTGTCCCGCTATGATCAGAAAGATGGAGAAGAAAAAAAGTTAATGGAATTAAAGCCGGGGGACGTTACCAACATCGAACCATTTTTTTCATTCACGGTTTGTACAACTTCACTTACCGCCACCACTGCCTCTGAGCTAACTTATCTGGAAAAAAGGTATCTCTCAATATGGAAAAACACGTTTCCAGGGCTTGAACCCAAACTAAACAGCTTTTGCACGAACCAAAAAAATCTGATCAGCGATATGGTGAAGAAAAGTGGTGCCAGCCTCAGGGCGCATGAGCGATTTATCGTATCGCTCAAGGCTGTTATCCAATTGCTGGATAATGCCGGCAAGCCGATCCACAAGCCCTTTAAGATCACGGTGTTTGATATATCCGCCGGTGGATTTAGTTTCGCCCTGAAGATCAATAAAAAGGAACAAGCTGCGGGTTATTTAGGACATCATTTGTATATGCAAATCCGTGATCGGGTTGGCGGAATAAACAAAAAAGTAAGCCGGAGGGGCAGAATCGTTGCCGTCCACTTGCAACCTTTCGGCGAAAGCTCAATTCATGTGCAATTTCAAAGCCCATTGGATGAGAGCCTGGTTGCTTCAATAGCGCGTTCGCTGCCGCAGACGTGATTATCTCGGTAAGACGCTGCGAGATTCATTTTCCCATTTTTACCCCCCCCAAACGTCAAAAAAATATTTGACAACAATTAGCTTCTCGACTAAAAGGGTCGGGAAATTTCCCGAGCGATTTAATCCAGAAATATTTCCATCATTGATATCTCTAAAACCAGCAGAAAAAAAATTAATCTTTTTCAAAAAAGGGTTGACAGGAGACCCCTTTCTCGACTAAAAAGGTCAACAACTATCTTGATAAAAACAGTCAAGAAACTTCTTGACCGGTTCGCTTCATTGCAAGCCCCGCCCCTTGGGGCGGGGAGTTTCACTTTAATAGTCTGGAAAGTGTCCTAATGCTTAGGCCACAAAAAAAAGAGCAATATGCGATACGGGCAATGTTCGAGCTTGCCAAGCACAAAGGTAAAGGCCCGACGAAAATATCTCACATCGCCAGGGCGCAGGCGATTCCGTTGCGTTTCCTTGAGGTAATCCTCAGCCAACTGAAAGGCAGCGGTCTGATCGACTCCAAGCGCGGTTTTTACGGCGGCTATTATCTCATTCAACCACCGGATAAAATTTCAGTGGGAGATATCTTGCGGTTTCTGCAGGGACCTGAGGATCCGTCCCATTGTGCGGCTTGCATATCCAAAACCAACTGTCCGCTTCATAATGATTGTGCATTTGCACCGATGTGGCAAAAGGTAAAAGATGCGATTTTTAAAATCTATGACGAGACGACAATTCAGGACCTGCTCGACATCGAACACAGCTGACAGCTGAAATGATACGGTACGATGCATTTAAAAGATTAATTTTCTGACTGGCGACAAGGATTAAAACATGGAGAAGGGAAGATCAGGGCTACCAAACGCTGGGATTTTTATCATCGTTGTAATT
>JASFTQ010000052.1:0-18880 GCA_050053515.1 Desulfobacterales bacterium
GTTATTCTGATACGCATGCATTCCTTATAAGCGCTTTACATGTTTATAGCAACACAAAAAGTAAAAAGAATAATTATTTTTTAACACTCTGTAATTATGCATTATTTTTTTATTTTTGCTTCCGTTATTTCCACCAGTCATAGACAAAAGCGTCGATGGCATAAAATTCGCAAGAGTGTGTATCAAACATATCAACGCTTCATCATCCACCAACCATCAATCCCTGGAGATCCGGAAAGTGGATATTCAAGAACCCATCATCACCAAAGAAGACATTTTAGAGCTGAGTGACAGTGACTTTAATTCCGATAATGTCTGCATCGTCACGGGTGCCGCCAGTGGAATAGGCAGGGCCACCGCGGTGGCAGCAGCAGCAAATAACTTAATGGCAGTCGGGTTGGATATCGATGAGAGCGGTGGTAAGCAAACCCAGAAAATGGCCCGGGATATGGGCGGACAAATGATTTTCCTTAAAACGGACTTGTGTCAAGACGGACAGATCGAGCATGCCGTATCAGAAGCTGCCAAACTCGGCACCATCCGCTTTCTGGCCAATATCGCCGGAATTCAGTATATAGACGCCATCGAAAATTTTCCCATGGAAAAATATGATCTGATGCAACGGCTGATGCTGCGTGCTCCGTTTTATCTTGCCAAACTGTGTATCCCACACATAAAAAGAAGCGCTGACGGTGTCGGGGTTATCGGTAATATGGCCTCAATCCATGCCCATATTTGCACCATCAACAAACCGGTCTACAATATCACCAAATTTGGATTGCGCGCCCTGACACAATCCATTGCAGCCGAGGGTGAAGGTAAGATACGCTCGTTTTCCATCAGCACCGGCTTTGTTAAAACCGACCTGGCCTTAAAGCAGATTCCGGCTCAAGCCCGGCAGCGTGGAATAACCCCTGAAGAGGTCGTGCGGGATGTGATGATGGGAAGTTCTCGCATCAAGGAAATGATGTCTCCTGTGGAAGTGGCCAATCTTTTTATTTTCGGGTTTTCGCGCCATGCCAAATACCTGATCGGCGGCGATTTGTTGTTTGATGGGGGGATGGTCAAAACCTACGCTCAAAAATAGATGCAAGAATTAAGGAATTCAGGGTGAAGGATTTGTTCAAACTCATAAAAGGGAGGTTTTGATGAACATTGGCTCTCTTTTTTCCAGGCATGCCCGATACCGCCCAAATCATCCGGCCTTTGTATTTGAAGATCAGCGTTTGACCTGGCGTGAATTGAACCAAAGTATCAATCGGCTGGCCAATACGCTGCTCGACTTGGATATTCAAAAGGGGGAAAAGGTAGCCACCATTCTTCCGAACTGCCTGGAACTGTATGAAACGTTATGGGCGGTGGCCAAAATCGGGGCCGTGGTGGTGCCATTGAGTGCATTGCTGCTTGAGCAGGCCATGAAATCTCTCCTGCAGGATTCCGATGCCGTGCTGCTCATCACCAATTCCAATTTCGTGAAAAATATTGATGCCATCAAACCGGAGCTATCCGCCATTGCCGCAGATCACTATCTGCTGACTGACAGTTCGGATACACCCGGGTATCAGGATTATCATGCGCTAAAAGCGGCTGCCAGTGATCAGAACCCCCAGGGTATTGACACCCGTCCGGATGATCCCTTTAACATCATGTACAGCAGCGGGACTACGGGGTTGCCCAAAGGCATCGTCCACACCCATCGGATTCGGGCGGCTTATGCGACTTCTTTTGCATCGGCCTATCGAATGACCCCCGAAAGCATTACCATGCATGCCGGGGCCATTGTTTTCAACGGCGCCTTTGTCGATCTGATGCCCACCGTATTTGTCGGAGCAACTTATATCTTGCTGGGTCAGTTCGAGCCGATTTCCTATGTCGAAATGATTGCCCGGGAAAGAGTAACCCATATCATGGTGGTGCCCGCTCAGATTATCGCGATGCTCAATGCCCCGAATTTCTCCGCTGATAAGCTGAAATCCCTGGAAATGATACTATCGCTGGGCGCGCCGCTGCACAGAGAACACAAAGATGAACTGAATAAAAGGCTGCCCGGTCGTTTTTATGAGCTATACGGTTTAACCGAGGGTTTTGTGACCGTCCTTGACAAAAATGACTATGCGGCCAAACCGGACTCCGTGGGGGTGCCGCCGCCGTTTTTTGAAATGAAAATTATGGATGAGGCCGACAATGAAGTCCCTGGCGGTGAGGTCGGTGAAATTTGCGGGCGCGGACCGATGCTGATGCCGGGATATTATAAACGGCCTGATTTGACTGCCGAAGCCATCAAAGACGGCTGGCTGCATTCCGGTGATATGGGGTACGTCGATAAGGATGGTTTCCTTTATCTGGTCGACCGCAAAAAAGACATGATTATTTCCGGCGGGGTCAATGTCTACCCGCGGGACATCGAGGAAATTGTCGTCCAGCACCCCAAAGTGCAGGAGGCCGCCGTCTTTGGCATCCCTCACGATAAATGGGGGGAAACCCCGCTGGCCGCCGTCATTTTGCATACCGGCGAAAGCGTTTCTTCCGATGAGCTTCGGCAATGGATCAACGAACGTGTCGCCGCCAAGTTTCAGCGGGTTCAGGATGTCGTCATCATGGAGGATTTTCCCCGAAATGTGGCGGGCAAAACGCTTAAACGGTTGATGCGGCAAGACTACTGGCAAGGACAGGAACTAAAGCATTAGGGCAATCGGTTTGCACTGCACGGATGTATCTCACAGATTGGATTGCGGTTGTCCGGTGTAGCGGTGAGATGTCATGCCCGAGTCGATTGGGCGGTAATGAACAACTAATCCACAACATCCAAAAAAGGAGGAAGAAATGAAACGCAACTGGTTTAAAATTATTATTGGTGGACTCTTGATGCTTTCTGTCGCCTGCATGGCGCAGGCAGCAGAGCCATATCATCTGGGAGTTAATCTGGCGATCACCGGCACGGGTGCACTTTATTGCAAAGACGGTGTCGACGCCATAAAGCTGGCGGTAAACGAGATTAATGCCGAGGGCGGTTTCCTGGGCAAGCATCCGATCAAACTCTTTATACGGGATACCCATACTAAACCGGATATCGCCGTGCGTGAGGCCAAGGACCTGATCCTCAGAGACAAAGTTCGATGCATCCTGGGGACCTATTCCAGCGCTTGTGCCGTTGCCGTCAAACCGGTGGCCCAGGAGTATAAGGTGCTTCATATCCCGGCCATCAGCAATTCGGAGAATATCACCAAGGTGAATTTCAGCCCGTACACCTACCAGGTGGTTCCCAACAGCTATATGCAGGCCAAGGCTGTCGTTTTGGGCGTTGCCGAGCTGGCCCAAAAGAAAGGATGGCGGGAGTATGTAACCATTGCCTCAGACTATGAATGGGGCCGATCTACCCAAAACAATACCGTGGCGCTTTTGAAACAAGTCGCACCGGAATTGAAACTGAAAAAGGAATTTTGGCCGAGGCTCGGTGAAACCCAGTTTACCTCCTATATTACGGCAATCATGGGTCAGAAACCTGATTTTGTCATTGGTTCGGTAGCGTCAAAAGACAATGTCGCCTGGATGAAGCAGGCCAAAGCTTATGGATTTTTCGAAAAAATACCCTATCCTGGTTCGTTAATCAGTGTCTCAGAGCTTATCATTCAGGCAAAAACACTCACCCGCGGCCTGGTAGGGCTGAATCGGGCCCCTTTCTTTGCCCACATGGATATACCCATGATGGCCAATTTTGTGAAGAACTTCAGGGCCGAGTACGACCGGTACCCGAGTGACTGGGCTGTGATGGAATATGACGCCGTTTATGTGTTGAAGCAGGGGATCGAGAAGGCCGGCAGTATCGACACCGAGAAAGTTAAGGACGCCCTCAAGAGTGCCACCGTCGATACAACTCGAGGTCGACTCTTTTTTCGTGCGATTGACAATCAGTTAAGCTGCTCCTCTTATATCGGTGTCGTGGCAGACGATCCCAAGTATCCATTCCCCATTTATCATGATCTGGTCGAGATTAAGGGCCCGGATTCCTGGAGGCCCGAGGCTGAAATCGTTGCCGCCAGATTAGCAGAGAAATAATACTCGAGGAAAGCATATGGATGCTTCGCTGATCTTTTCACAGTTTATGAGCGGACTTTCCCGGGGTATGATGCTGTTTCTCATTGCCTCGGGATTGTCCCTCATTTTTGGCGTGATGAATATTCTAAATTTTGCCCATGCCACCCTGTGGCTGGTGGGGGCCTATTTTTGCTATACCTTCTGGTACTTGATGCAGGACTATGGTTTCGGCATGTGGGTGAGTATTGCCCTGGCGGCCCTGGCCCTATCTGCTGTCGGCTGGCTCATCGAGGTCGTTTTAATCCGGCGGGTATACGACCGCGAGCTGCCTGAACAACTTTTGCTCACCTATGCCATGGTCCTGGTTCTGGGGGATTTGATCAAAATCGTATGGGGGGTGGAGGATAAACTTATCGTTCGACCTTCACTGGTGGCGGGCCCGGTTTTTATTTTCGGTATGCCGTTTGATTCCTATTTCATCTTTGTCATCCTGGTTGGCTTTGCGGTAGCCATTGGCCTGTGGTGGTTTCTGAAAAAAACCCGCTACGGGCATATTGTAAGGGCTGCGGTATTTAGCCGGGAGATGGTGAGCGCCCTTGGAATCCCCATCCCCAGAATTTATACGGGGGTTTTTGCGCTGGGGATCTTTATTGCCGGCCTGGCCGGGGCTGTTCAGGCCCCGGTGGGGTCGATTACACTGGGTATGGACATGGCTGTTGTTATTCAGGCCTTCTGCGTTGTGGTTATCGGGGGCTTTGGGAGTCTTTTGGGTACCTTTGTGGCAGCGATCATAGTGGGAGAGGTTTACGCTTTTTCAATCCTCTTTTGGCCCCAGGGTGCCCTGGTTCTGATATTTATTGTGACGGCATTTATATTGATTATAAGGCCGTGGGGTTTATTTGGAACGCCCACCCGGGCCTAAGGCCGATGGTGAAGCTTTTCGCCCTGAGGGGCTGGGGTTCTGCCGTTCGGCAGTACTTCGCAGCCCGCAAAGGAACCTATCTGATTTCGCTAGCTTCCCTTTTAACAGGGAAGCAAACCGATCAAGACAAGAAGGGTGTGATCCTATGATTAAATACTGGTGGCTCGGTTTGACCTTTGTCGCAACGCTTATTTTGCCCCTGGTTGTCGGGGAGTTCTGGGTTCACGTGGCCATTGAGATTTTGATTTTAGGACTTTTCGCAGTGAGCTTTAACATGATTTTTGGCTACATGGGTCAGCTTAGCTTCGGCCATGCGGCTTATTTCGGTGTGGGGGCTTATGCCACCGGCTTGCTGATGGTCAAGGCCTCGGTTCCGCTTCCGATTTGTTTGATGGCGTCGATGGTCACGGCAGGGGCCTTTGCACTGGTCATTGGTTATTTTTGTGTCCGGTTGACGGGGATTTATTTTGCAATTTTGACGATGGCATTCGGGCAGCTGCTGTATTACATCATTTTTCAGTGGTACTCCTTTACCGGCGGGGACGATGGTCTGCAGGGGATTGTCCCCCCGGACTGGATTATCGGGGCAACAGCCTATTATTATTTCACCCTTTTTATTGTTATCGCAGCGTTGATTGTCATGTGGTTTATTAGTGAATCGCCGTTCGGGTACACCATGCGGTCTATCCGCGAAAATGCCGACCGCACCCGGTTTATCGGTATCAACGTTCGCAGATATATGCTTATCAACTTTGCCGTGGCGGGCATGTTTGCCGGTCTGGCCGGCGGCCTACTGGGGCCGTTTAACAGGAGCATTGCCCCGGATCTATGCAATTGGCATCAATCCGGCATCCCGGTCTTTATGACCGTCATCGGCGGTCCTTTAGGCTTTTTAGGACCCATAATAGGCTCGGTTGTCTATACTTTTCTGTTTGCTTTTGTCACGGGCTTTACCGAATACTGGCCGTTGACCATCGGTTTGGTGATTATATTTGTCGTCCTGTATATACCTGGCGGGATCCTTGGGCTGGCCCAGACAAAGTTGAGGGCTATCGGCACCAAGGAAGATTAAATCATCTTGGCCAAGGCATTCATGGTTATGGGGAATTTATCGATATGGCAATTCTTGTAGTGGAGCATCTAAACAAAGCCTTCGGCGGGCTTCAAGCGACCTGCGATGTTAATTACCAAATGCAGACCGGGGAGCTTTCCGCGATCATCGGCCCAAACGGTGCGGGAAAAAGCACTTTTTTTAATCTTCTGACCGGATACCATAAAGTCGATTCGGGCAGGGTCTTTTTTCAGGGTAAAGACATTACCAACTGGCCGCCGCATCGAATTGCCCGTTTAGGCATCGCTCGGGCCTTCCAGGTCAGCAACATTTATCTGGCCCTGACAACTTACGAGAATGTGCGACAGGCCATCCTGGCCCAGCAAAAGAAAACGCTCAATTTTTTTACACCGGCCCCGCGGCTGGCCAAACAGGAAACCATGGAACTGCTTGAGATTACGGGGCTTGCCCGGCATGCCGACCGGATCGCCGGCAACCTTTCCCAGGGAGACAAGAAACGTTTGGAACTGGCCATCGCCCTGGGAAGCAAACCTGAATTGCTCTTCCTTGACGAGCCGACGGCCGGGATGTCGGGCGAAGAAACCCATGAGACCATGAATCTGGTAAAACGACTCAATCAGGAGATGGATCTGACAATCCTTTTTACCGAACATGACATGTCCGTTGTCTTCGGATATGCAAGGCGGCTCACCGTTTTACATCAGGGCTCGATTATTGCAGAAGGCAGCCCGGAAGAGGTCAGGTCAAACGAAACAGCCCAAAAAATATACCTCGGGGAGGAAGCATGATTCTGGAGGTTAAAGAGATCAACACCTATTACGGAACGAGTCATATCCTTTTTGATGTCTCCCTTGCTGTTGCACATGGGGAAATCGTTTGTTTGTTGGGCCGAAACGGGGCAGGGAAGACCACTACAATGCGAAGTATTATGGGGCTGACACCGCCAAAATCGGGAAGTGTTCAATTTCATGACGAAGAGCTTCGCGGCCGGCCGCCCCATTTCATCGCACAAAAAGGAATGGGATATGTCCCGGATAATCGGCTGATCTTCCCCGATTTAACGGTACGTGAAAATTTGGAACTTGCCTATAAGGTTCCCGAAGATTTCGATGGCGAGCTCTGGAACATCGATCGGATATATGTCCTTTTTCCAATTCTTGCTGAAAGGCAGCATCAGCATGGCGGCACCTTAAGCGGTGGCGAACAGCAGATGCTGACCCTGGGAAGAACGCTCATGGGAAATCCGGACCTGCTTCTTATGGATGAGCCTGTTGAGGGACTGGCGCCCTTGGTGGTAAAAGATCTGGGTGCACAGATCTTAAAATTGAAGCAGATGGGACAAACGATTCTGTTTTCAGAACAAAACGTCAAGTTTGCTACACTGACATCAGACCGCGCCTATGTGATCGATCGGGGGAGGATTCGATATCACGGAAGCATCGAGGAATTAAGCGCCAACGAAGAAATAAAGAAAAAGTATTTGATGATCTAAAACTCTAAAAGAGGATTTTCCGGCGGCCCGCTGCAAGGCCAAAAGCGTTTTTTTCTTTGTGCCTTTCAAGATCGAGGTGTCAAACGCACAAGCAAATAAAGCCCCTAATTCTCCTTTACTTTGTGAAGGAAATCTGAGTATAAAACAAAAGAGATATTGGTCTTTGGCATCAAAAGGATTTCCTTCCCCGCCGAAATTGATAATGACGTTTTACCGGAGTGTCGATCAGCATCAGAAGAAATCGTCTCACTTGAGATGATGGATCATTTACATGCCTTAAAGTATAATGTATATGGCCCTTTCCAGGGGCGTCAATGTCTAAGCGGGACGTGGTACAAATTGTCGAACAGCATCCGGCGTTTCAATAAACGGCCGTGTTTAGTATCTCCTCAAACGGGTCAAGTGTGGTTCCTACCGCAATGAGGGGCGTTAAATAGTTTTACAGGGAGAGTTAAAATGAAAAAAGGCGGAAAACTTGGCAGAGGCGTTGCGATTGTGGGCGCCGGCATGTCCAAATTCGGCATGTTCACCGATAAAAACTCCAAAGACTTGTTTGCCGAGGCCTTCAGTGAAATGCTGGCTTCGGTTGACAAGGGGGTTGATCCGGGGGATATTGATGCGCTTTATCTGGGCAATTTCTCCAATGATTTTTTTATGCACCAATCCCACTGGGGCCCTATCATTACGGATTTAATCGGTATAACACCCAAGCCGGCAACCCGCACCGAAGGCGCCTGTGCGTCCAGTGCCCTGGCTTTGCGAGAAGGCGTGTTTGCCATTGCATCCGGCTTTTATGACATGGTGCTGGTGGGTGGCTTGGAAGAGATGTCCAAACGAACCACCGAGGAGGTTGCCGAAGGACTGGCCCTGGCGACAGTTCCCTATGAAGGTACCGCCGGGTTTACTTTTCCGGGGGTCTTCGGCGCGGTTGCCACGGCTTATTTCGCAAAGTATGGCGCCAATCGGGAACACCTGATGGATATAACGATAAAAAGCCACAACAATGCGCCCCTCAATCCGAAGGCCCAGTTTCCGCTCACCATTAAAGACATGATGAACAAAAAGATCGAAAGCGCCAGGAAAAAAGGTATCGATCCACCCCAGTGGGCTGATGAAAAGGAATTTTTGCGGGACCCGCGGGCCAATCCTGCTGTTGCCTGGCCCATGCATTTATATGACTGCTGCCCCATCAGCGACGGTGCCAGCTGCATGCTGCTGGTGGGAGAGGAAATCGCGAAAAATTTCACCGACGACCCTATTTACGTTGCCGGAATGGGCCAGGGAAGCGGCAGAGGGCTGCATGCCTGCGCCGATTTGACTTATTTTGAAGCCACCCGGTATGCGGCTCGGGAAGCCTATGATATGTCCGGTCTAAAACCGGAAAATATTCAATTTGCCGAAGTTCATGATTGCTTCTCCATTGCCGAGCTGCTTCATATTGAAGATCTTGGCTTTTTTAAGCCCGGTGAGGGTTACAAAGCCGTGACCGACGGGCTTACGCGATTGGACGGACCGAAACCGATCAATACGTCCGGCGGCCTCAAGTGCAAAGGTCATCCGGTAGGCGCTACAGGCATATCCCAACTTTACGAGGTGTGGACCCAACTCAGAGAAAAAGCCGGCAAACGCCAGGTACCCAGCAAAGACCTGAGGGTCGGCGGAGCCCACAACCTCGGGGGTACGGGGGGCACCTGTACGTTTACGATACTGGAAAGAAGGTGATTGAGGTTCAAGGTTTAAGGTTCAGGGTTCAGGATTAAATCACTAACGGGTTGTGGCCCAAATCCTTTTGAGCGGTCATTAAAACATTTTTGTCCATCAATCTTAGCGAAGTGGAAGATCAGCGCTTTGAACCTGTTTGAGTCCCGCTGTCAAGCGGGACGAGTTTTCAAAGCGCCTGGAACGAGCTTTAGATTGATCAAAAAGGTTTTAGAAAAAGCGAGAAGGGATTTGGGCCACTGCCCGTTAACCTGGGAACGGCTAACGAAAGGAGAAAGCCAGATGGAAGAAAGGCCTTTTAGCGATATTTCCTTTGAACAATACTTGAATGAAGATAAATTAATGGGCTGCCGGTGCAAGCAGTGCAACGCGCTGTACGTTCCGCCCCGGCCGATCTGTATCAACTGTCACAGCTCGGAAATGATTTGGGAACAGATGTCGGGCAAAGGCAAGCTCAGTGCGTTTACCTGCATTTCTATCGGGCCATCCTTTATGCGGGCAGAGGGTTATGACCGCCATAATCCCTATTGCTCGGGTGTGGTCGGGCTGGATGAAGGGGCCCGGGTTGATGCACGCATTGAAGGGGTTGACACCAAAAATCCCGAAAGCATAAAGGTGGGTTTGCCTTTAAGAGCCAAGTTTCTGCATAGAGGAGAGCATAAAACCTATCTGGCCTTCGAACCAGAGTGAGGGTCATGTCGATAACGACTACATGACTGCGCCGATGTGCCAGGGTACGAACTCATTATCGCCGAATCCCAGAATCTCACTTTTGACTTTCTTGCCGGAGGCCACTTCTAGAATCGCGCGAAAAATTTCCTCACCCATTTCCCGGATAGTGATCTCACCATCGATAACACGACCACCATTAATGTCCATATCGCCTTTCATGTGTTGAAACATCGCCGTATTAGAAGCCAGTTTAATGGTGGGCACCGGCTTGAAACCGCAAACCGTGCCGCGGCCGGTGGTGAAGCATACAATATTGGCACCCCCCGCCACCATCCCGGTAATTGAGGCTGCGTCATAACCCGGTGTATCCATAAAAACCAGGCCCTTGGATAATACCGGTTGGGCGTATTGGTAGACCTCCATGAGGTTGGTGGTGCCGCCTTTGGCAGCTGCGCCCAGAGACTTTTCGAGAATCGTGGTCAATCCGCCGGCTTTATTGCCGGGGGTGGGGTTGTTGTTGATCTCACCACCCAGGCTGGCTGTGTATGTTTCCCACCATTTTACGCGTTCCAACAATTTTTCACCCACCTCGCGGCTCACGGCCCGCCGGGTCAGCAGGTGTTCGGCGCCATAGATTTCGGGTGTCTCACTCAAGATGGCTGTGCCACCGTGTCGAACGAGAAGGTCTGCGGCCGCCCCCAAGGCCGGATTGGCGGAAATTCCGGAATACGCGTCTGACCCGCCGCACTCCAGTCCCAGTACGATATGTCCGGCCGGAACGGTGCGTCTTTCCACTCGGTTTACTTCCGGAAGCAAATGCTGAATTGTGTTAACTCCTTGAGCCACACTTTCTCGGGTGCCCCCGGCCGTTTGAATGTCGACCGTCTTTAACAGCGGTCCTTCTGTCAGGTTCATGTTTTGCATCAGGCAATCGACAAGGTTCACTTCACAACCAAGGCCTACCAGAAGGATGGCACCGAAATTCGGATGACGTGCATACCCGGCCAGGGTGCGCTGCAGAATTTTAAAACCCTGGCTGTCTGCGTTCATACCGCAACCGGTTCCATGGCCTAGTGCAACAACGCCATCGACATTGGAAAAATCCGCTAATATCTCTTTGTTGAATTCGTCCGCGATAAAACGAGACACACTGGCTGAACAATTGACCGTGGCCAGGACACCGATGTAATTTCGTGTTGCCACCCGGCCGTCAGCCCGAACAACGCCTTCAAAATGGGCGCCTTCCGCTTCGGGCAGCAACTCGGTTGGATGTGAATCCGTGCCGATTTTAGAATCACGATGGAACTCCCGTATTTGCAGGTTGTGCGTGTGAACATGTTCACCCGGTTCAATCGCGGCTGCGGCAAAGCCGATTATTTGTCCAAACTTGAGCACCGGGTCTCCGAGATTTATCCTTCGAATGGCAACTTTGTGTCCGGCCTGAATGTGATCCCTGGTGGTCAAGTTTGCGCTTGCGATTGCCTCTCCGGGGGCCAGATCAAGCAATGTCACGGCAACATTATCTGTCTCGTGCAAACGGATTATGGTCGGCTGTCCAGAGTTCATTTGCTCTTTCTGCCCCTATTCCTTTAACTGAGTGTATAGCTAAAATTTAGAATCCACTGAGAATGCAACCTTGGAGTACTGTAGCGTTGGAGTAATGAAGTAATGTCAAAAACAACTTTCCGAAATAACGCAGACTGAAGAGGTCCGGTCAGGGGGTAAATTTTTGTCGCCAAGATGCAGAATCACCGCCCCCTTGGATCGGTAATGGCAACTTCCTATCAATTGTCCCCCTTCCAGTTACAAAATGCTAGCTAACATAAAGACTCACCGTCTTTTGCTCATCCAGGCAGCAAATGGCGTCTGTCGCATAGAATCACCGGGATAATCAGCTTGTCGACAAAAATTTACCCCCTGTCCGGACCTCGTGCGAACGGAATATTATTTTGAGAATTACTCTAATCTATTCCTGAAGCTTCGCGAATGCTTCGGGCGATGGCTGACATATCCTCATCCCCAAAGCCTCGCGCAATCAGGCCGGTTTCAATTTGCTCCACGAATGCCGTGCAGGGCATGTTTACACCCAGTTCACGGGCCGTATCCAGGGCAATTCGCAGATCCTTATAGTGCAACTTTACGCGAAACCCCAACGGATAGGAATTGTCGATCATATTGTTCGCCCTATTGGAAAGAACCCAGGAGTTGGCCGCACCGCCACTGAGGGCTTGAACGATTTTGGGCATGTCGAGGCCGGCTTTCAGGCCCAAAGTCAACCCCTCAGCGACGGTCAAGTATGTACCGGAAATGATGATTTGATTGATGGCCTTGGTTATTTGTCCGGCACCAATCGGGCCTACATGGGTAATGGTTTTTCCCATGGTTTCGAGCACCGGCATGACCTTTTCTAAGTCAGCTGCCTCACCACCGACCATTATCGTCAGGGTTCCGTTTTGAGCGCCTTCAGACCCGCCGGAAACCGGTGCATCCAGCATCTTGATCCCTTTTGCCTTCAAGGCCTCAGCCATACGGCGGGTGACGATGGGGCTGATGGTCGACATGTCCACCACAATTGATCCCGGTTGGGCACCATGGATGACACCGCTGTCTCCAAGCATGATCGTCTCCACGTCAGGTGTGTCACTGACACAGGTAACAACAACCTCGGCCCCGGCAGCGGCTTCCTGTGGTGAGGCCGCGCGCTGAGCGCCTTCTTGCGCCAGGGGTTCCTCTTTTTCCCGGGTGCGATTGTAAACGGTGACTTCATGACCGGCTTTCAGGATATTCAGAGCCATGGGACCACCCATGGTACCCATGCCGATAAATGAGATCTTCATTTCTTATCCTCCATTTCTTTTTCTCGCAATTTTTTTCTTATGATTTTGCCGGTGGCGGTCATTGGAAGTTCATCGACAAACTCGATCTCTCGCGGGTATTCGTGGGCTGCCAGTTTCTCCCGAATGAACTGCTGAATGTCATCTTTGAGCTTTTGGTGGACGTCCGCCTCAGGTCTTAAAACGATAAATGCTTTGACGATGGTTCCTCTGACCTTATCCGGACTTCCTATCACAGCTGCCAGGGCCACAGCCGGATGTTTGATCAGACAATCTTCGATCTCGCCGGGCCCGATTCTGTAGCCCGCACTGGTAATCAGGTCATCTTCGCGACCGACAAACCAGAAATAGCCGTCTTCGTCCTTTTGCGCCATGTCTCCGGACAGATACCAATCCCCAGCGTATTTTTCACCGGTTGCCCCGGGATTTTTCCAGTATTCCAGAAACATGACCGGGTCAGGACGCTTAATTCCGACGTTGCCGGTGGTACCGGTCGGCAGGACATTACCGTCGTTATCCACTATTTCCACCACGTGACCCGGTATGGCCTTTCCCATGGAACCCGGTCTGATCTCCATAATTTCAGCACAATTGCCCACAACGAGATTGACTTCGGTTTGCCCGTAAAATTCGTTGATGGTAATACCCAGGGTCGTTTTACCCCAATCCAGCAGCTCTTCTCCCAACGTTTCGCCGCCACTGGCAATCGTACGCAGCTGAAACGCGTGACGGCTGGCGGGATCTTTCACCTGTCGCATCAATTTAAGGGCGGTGGGGGGGATAAAGCTATTTCTGATGCCGTGTTTGGCCATCAGGTGGAATGCGTATTCTGGATCGAATTTTTTTGCCCGATAGGCCACTACCGGTATACCGTGATACCAGCTTGGGAGCAAAACATCAGTGAGTCCCCCCAGCCAGGCCCAATCCGCCGGGGTCCAAAAGAGGTCATCTTCTTTGGGGAAGAAATTGTGGGGAAATTCAACGCCGGGGATATGGCCCAGCAGCATCCGATGGGGATGAAGTGCCCCTTTGGGGGGACCGGTGGTACCCGAGGTATACGCAAGCAACGCAGGGTCATTAGATTTCGTTTTTAAAGGAGTGAAATCGCTGGAGGCCTTTTCGAGGGCCTCCCAGAAGTCAATGACATTTTCTTCCTTTTTACCTCGAGCCACGAAGATTCGTCGCAGATGAGGCAGTTTATCTTTTATTTCGAGAACTTTATCCAGGTTGGCCTGGTCGGTGATCACCCCTTTTGCTTCGCTGTTGGCCAGACGATACTCTAAGGCATCGGGACCAAAGAGCGTGAAAAGGGGAATGGCAATCCCGCCGATTTTATAAGCGGCGATGTGGGATATGCCGGTTTCGGGGCATTGGGGAAGAAGAATCCCGAGACGATCACCAGCGCCGATTCCAGAGGCTTTCAGGGTATTTGCGAATTGGTTGGAAAGTCTTTTCAACTGCCAAAAAGTATACTTTTCCACCTGCCCCTCTTCGTTTTCATAGATAAGGGCCAACCGGTAGCGCTGATGGGCGTGCTTATCGCAGACATCGACGCCCATGTTATAATACTCGGGAATCTTCCATTGGAATGAACGATAAACCTCATCGTAGGATTTACTGAATTTTAGCATAAGGGAACCTCTTAAGGCTGTCGTCAGTGGTCAGTGGCCCGTTGTCCGTAGTTCGCCGTCAATAAAACCTTCTATTGACGACGGACAACGGGCCACTGACCACTGACATTAAGCGTTATCGCACAATTAATTCCATCCTGCATAGCATTTTCATTTTCGGATGGGCACTCATTATTCTTGCCAGCAAGATAGCGAATCGTGAAACAACTGCCTTAGATCTTCCTCACTGGCCGGCCGGGGTGACAGCTTGGTTACGCGATGCTGGGGCAGGGTCCCCCGAACCAGTTGATCTATGTCTTGCAGGCCATACCCCACAGCGCTCAGTCCGTTGGGCATATCGACGTTTCGCATTAAATCCACGATGGCGTTTCCCAGGATCTGACCCGCATCCTCGGGTTTTGTTCCTGAAGGGTCCCGACCCATGAGCGCTGCGGCATAGAGGTGCAGCTCGGGATTCGCCTGCGCAGTGAAGCGAAACACCGCCGGTGCATTCAGGACCACCGCCATACCATGGGGTATGAGTGCATGCCCGGGCGGATACCCCTCCGGCACGTAGTCGCGAACCATGCCGGAAACCGGGTATGACATGCCATGGGCCAGATGAACGCCGCCATTGCCGAAACCGATACCGGCAAAGGTGGCAGCCAGCATTACCTGCCCCCGGGCTTCATCATCTGCGGGATCATTGATTACCCGAACAAGATATCGGGCGATCATTTCAATGGCCCGTGAAGCCCAGATGTGGCTGATGGGATTGGCTCCCTGGTAGGCTGGACGAAGAGCGGGATAATCGGGTGCCGGGCGCTGATTGTAGGGTAGAGCCGTTAATGACTCCAGGGCATGGGTTAAAACATCCAAACCACTGCAGGCCGCGATCATTTTGGGTAGAGTGCGGGTATTTTCAGGATCCACCAGACCTTTGATCGGCCGTAAGGCACGATTGGCAATACCTGTCTTGGCATGCATTTCCAGAAAGTCGAATATGGCAACACCGGTGGTTTCACTGCCGGTGCCGGCGGTTGTCGGAACGGCAATCAAGGGTTTCAAGGGTCCCGGGATGGGCTGTCCCCGGCCGATGGGAGGATTGACATAAGCCATAAAATCGGCCGGAAAAGTGCTGTAAAGATTGGCGGCCTTGGCGGTGTCCATACTCGAACCACCGCCCACCGCCACATACCCGTCGAAATTACCGTCTTGGGCAAATTCGATCGCCTCTTTAAAGGTGATGTCCGTCGGCTCCACCCCTACTTTTTCGAACAGCACCGCGTCGATACTCCGTTCACGTAATGCCGCCATGGTAACGGATAGCGGCTCGCTTTCTGCTAAATTAGGATCGGTGACCACCATTACGCGCCGGGCGCCTTGCTCCTCCATGTCATATCCCACTTCCCGGGTAACGCCGGGCCCGAACTTAATACTCGAGGTATCCATTGAAAAAGCCGTTTCAAATTTCATTTTTATTTGTCTCCCCTTTTTATTGTTTTCAGTAACACAAAAGATCTCGTGCAGCAACACACCAACTCCGGAGGTTGTTGCGGAACACATCGGAAGGTGGATATTAAAGAGTTAGCCTTTATGGCTTGGGGTTGCGTCCCAGATGTGAACTTATAGCAGATGTCAAAATAATGTTCCGAATTAGAGCAGAATAAAGAAGTGCAGACAGGGGGTAAATTTTTATCGTCAAGATGCAGAATCACCGCCGCCTTGGCTTTAAAATGAACAAAATTTAGGCCTTAAATTGTTCTACGCTTTTGCCATCGGGATCGCGTAAGGGCCTTCGGCGATAAGCGCAAAGGAAGGTTTTTTCCCGCCGAATCGCGGATGGTGTGCGGCGAAGATTACAGCGTTTTGAAACATGGCTGCGGCCTTTGCCTTCATGGAATCAAAATTTGTTTTTTTGGCAATAAATTCATATCCGCTGACGCCCGGGATGATGTTAAAATCTTCTTCGGGTATTTGGGGCGCACAGTATATCAGGCCGTCTCCACCAACCTTTCGCAAAGGCTTTCCCCACATCTCAGGTTCCCATTGATCCTTGGTGAAAACCCAATCCGGATGTTTGAGGATGGAAATATACCCGTCCGGTCCCAAAATTTTGAAAAGATGCAACAGGGTTTTATATTCCCGGGAACCGATCGGTTCGGAATCGCAGTTGTTGGCAATCATAACAATCAAGCCGTTTTCCTTGACGGCGGGCATGGCATTGACCGCCGCTTTGACACTTTGATAGTGGTCTCTGCCCACATAACTGCCATTGGTCAAGACGACATCATAGGGCTCATCAACTGGTATTTGAACGAATTCCCGCATGGCCTCAAAAGCGGCAAGATGGGCTTCCACAAGGGCTCCGGCAAAAACGCCGGTGATGCACAGATTGTTGTCAAGGGTGGTGCTGATCATAAAATCGACACCGACCGTTTCAGCGACTTCCAGTGATTCTTCATGACAGGGATTGCCCTCCAGTATCAAATTGGTCGCATTGGGGTGTTCAAGAAAATCCACCCCGTGAAACTTCTGAATGGTTTTGGTGTTGACCAGAGCCGGGCATACGGCTTTTCTTCCCCCGGAAACGCCTGCCATAAAATGGCTTTCGACGAGCCCCGTTATGATTTTAACATCGGCGTTGTAAAAAATTTTATTCAAATATACGTCGGTACCGCGTTTGGTGTGGGCGGCAAGAACCAAAGACGACATATCCTCACAATTATGGTCCACAATTTGATAATTATCCACCACAGACTGACCATACATGCGAACTCTTTCTTCCAGCGTACTGGGGCGATGCATACCGTTGCCGATCACAATGACGATGTTTTCACGCTGCACGCCGGTCTGCTCGATGATCTTAAACAGGGGCAGCAAAATGCCGCTTTCTCCGCTGTAAGGTGCCGGGCGGGTAATATCAGAGACCGTGACACAAACGGTTAACTCGTCCACAGGCTTTTCTTTTGAGTGAATGATTTCCGGCAGCGCCGGAGACCCGATCGGGTTGTTCAAGGCATGTGAGATTTCTTCTGCCGAATGGGCAAGGCACGGCATTTTTTTCATATGAAGGATATCACATTGGGGAGGAACAGAAACATCAAAAAACTCATCCCCAAACTCGACGCTGATTTTCTTCCATTCGCTGATATCGGTATTTTTTAAAACCTTAGCTATTTTTTCGTCCATAACTTCCTCCGGGGTCACTATTGATTAAATTGAGAGGCCGGGGAGTTTTTCCGCCAAACTTCTAAAATAGCGGAATGAATTATCAGCAGCGAAATCGTGCCCTGTCTGAATTTATTAGGGAGCGTTGCGAAAGAACAGGCTGTAATCCCATCATGTCTTCGGAGCACAATGCTAATTTTTCCCCTGACCTGTATTTTAATGTTCAATCGCTGTTCTTTGGCTACGGTCCCTTATGCATGAGTTTGCACGATGCAGTCGCTGATGATTCATGCAGCGACTCCCTTAAAAAAGTCCTCGGTTCTCAATTTGATCCACTCACAGTTAAGGATAATCGTTCCATTGTGACGGTACACTCAGTTCAGCACGAAAAATAATAAACCGCAAAGTTATAAAAATGTAACTCTGATCTCGCCCAGGCTTGAAAAACTCGCCACATAGGTGGCGCCTTTCTCGATGGGGAGTATCGGCGTCAGGGTACCGGTCATCACAAACTGTCCGGCCTTCAGACCCTTGCCGCGCTCTGCGAGTTTATTCACCAGCCATATCACGGAGTTGGCCGGATGCCCCATGGCCGCCTCGCCTTTGCCTTCGGATATTTTTTTTCCATTTTGCCAGAGAACAACCGTTTCACCGGGAAGATCCAAACCGCTCACCGGTTGCCAGACGTGAGGAAGGACAACACGTCCCGCAAAGCCGTTGTCTGCCAAAATATCGGGAAACGGGCACTGCCAATCGCAGATGCGAGAATCACAGATTTCAAATGAAGCACTCACTCCTTCCGTCGCCGCAAGAACGTCTTCAAACGAAATGTTTTGGCCACTGAGATCCCTGCTGAGCTTGAAGCAGATTTCGCACTCGATTTTAGGTTCGATCAGCTCGCTCATGGGTACGGTTGCGTCCGCTTTTATGACCATCGAATCCAGAATACAGCCGTACATGGAATCCGGCCACCCCATTTTTTCACGCACGGGGATATTGCAAAAACCGATTTTATACCCGACCAACTTTTCTCCGGCATCCAAACGCATTTGAATGTTTCCCGCGCAAATTTCTTGAGCATCATTTAGCGACAACTCGCCGGAGACGGAATCTGAAATGGGTTTGACAGGTTTTCGATCTTTTTCAGCTTTAGCCAGAATTTGGATTTGTTTTTCGAAAGACATGAATACTCCTTGTTTATTGCTGAACAATTTATTTTGCTTTTACTGACAAAATATCCTTTTTGATGACTTGTGGTCGCTGTTCGTTCAAGGTTCCAGGTTCAAAGGTCCATGTTAAAAAGGATTTTTCCTTTATTCCAACCTGGAACCTAGAACCCTGAACGTTTCTGGT
>JASFTQ010000053.1:0-18464 GCA_050053515.1 Desulfobacterales bacterium
CAGGCCACTTCAGGTCGTGATGGACAATGAACTGCTCTGATATGGATATTTTGAACGCTATCAAGGTTTAAACGCTTTAACCCAATCGGTTGCTGTTACACATGGCCGCCAACTTGTCCTACTTAATTTCCGGCGTTATTTTTGGTCTCAGTGGCGGATTGTCTCCGGGGCCCTTATTAACCCTGGTGGTTTGCCAATCCTTAAAACACGGTGTGAAGGAAGGCATCAAGGTTTCCCTCGCCCCGCTTTTTACAGACTTTCCAATTGTCTTGGCCACCATTTATATTCTCTCCCGTCTTTGCGACATTCAGCCGGTAATCGGCGCCATCTCCATTTTTGGCGCCGCATTCCTCATCTTTTTGGGTTACGAAAGTTTATCATTCAGCGGGGTGGATATCGAGACATCCGAGATAAGACCCCAATCCATGAAAAAAGGCATCATCGCGAATTTCTTAAATCCCAATCCCTATCTTTTCTGGTTTTCGATAGGTGCTCCCATCGCCCTCAAAGCCTATCAAAACGGCACACCGACGGTAATTCTCTTCGTATTGTGCTTATACGCGGTCTTGGTGGGCTCAAAGATCTCCATCGCGATAGTCATCGGGAAATCCCGCCGGTTTCTAAACAGCAGGTATTATGTGTATACCATCAGGTCGCTTGGCGTCATCCTGCTTTTGTTTGCGGTGTTATTTGTTAAAGACGGTCTGATCGCTTTCGGGCTTCTATGAATTAGTTGAGGGGTCGGGGTATTTTTTTCACGGCAAGATGCCGAGTTGTCGCCTGCCAAGCCTGACAGCGGCAACTGCCCTGCATTTTACTGCCGGCTATTTAAAACTTTCACGCCAACAATAACGGGCACCGTGTTTTGCCTTTCTCGGCGGCAATAGCCTTCTGCCTGTTGGAGGCGCAGGGGCGATCAGCGTGCCGTGAAAAAAATACCCCGACCCCTCAACTAGTTTGTTTGACCTATTGGATCCAAAATGTTAAAGCAGTCGCAAACCCGGTTTAGATGGATGGATATTCATAAAGCCACAACAGAAGGTAAAAGAAAAGAGGAATTTAGAAAGGAGATAACATGATCAAATGTATTAAATTCGCCACTGTCGTATTTCTGATGATGCTACTTGCTCCGGTTACAACCCAAGCCGCAGATACCAGCGTTGAACTTAACGTCAATGATTCCGATTTTGAGGCCAGGTTCGATACCCTCGTGAATCCTTTTGCAACCCCTTTAACCGTGGGTGCTGGATTTCTTTACGGTGATGACGATGATTTTTGGCTGGCCAATGTGAATGTGGCTGTAAAAGACGAAGTGGGTGCGCCGGGTCTGAATCTGGGACTGGGGTTTAAAGGCATATTTGGCGACTCGGATGTGGCTGACGATGATTTCACAACTGGGGCGCTGGCCTTTCAATTTTTGGCAGAATACGACTTTCGAGAATCAACGGCCAACTTGCCGGTCAGTATAACGGCCAGTTTGGGGTGGGCGCCTGAAATACTCAGTTTCAGTGACACCGAAGACTATTTCGAATTCTATAGCGCCGTTTATTTACACATTAATTATTGGGCATCGATTTTCATCGGATACAGGGACATAGAGATTGAATATGAAAACGATATCGATGTTGAAGGTGAATACGATGCCTTTTATTTTGGTGCCAAACTCTCATTTTAATGACAGGCCAAATTACCATAGCCACATGGATTTTCGTTCTGTTGCTAGTGATTGCATCAGCGGCCGTTTTGGATCGGATCTTGATACCCAGCACCCGCTGGTTTCTCAGACGACGCATCAACCGGGTGATCGATGAAATTAGCCGGCGCCTGGATATCGAAATCAAACCCTTCCAGCTCACCAAGCGAAGGATTCTCATCGATCGCCTGGTTTACGACCCCAAAATTATTGAAACCATCCAGCAACAAGCCCAGGAGCGCAATATCCCGCGGGAGGTTTTACAGACCCAGGTAACCGCTTACGCCAAAGAGATTGTTCCGTCTTTCAATGCGTATGTGTATTTTCGGGTCGGCTACTGGCTGGCTAAAAAAGTGGCACGCTTGTTGTTTCGGGTGCGTGTGGGGCTTGTCAATAATGTAAAAATTGGCGCCGTCAATCCCGATTCAACCGTTGTTTTTGTAATGAACCACCGTAGCAACATGGATTATATCCTGGTGGCGTTTCTAGCGGCCGAGAGAACCGCACTTTCCTATGCGGTTGGTGAATGGGCGAGGATATGGCCGTTGCAAACATTGATCAGGGCCTTGGGCGCTTATTTTGTGCGCCGCAAATCGGGCAACCCGCTCTATCGGAAAGTTTTGGAGCGCTATGTGCACATGGCCACCAAAGAAGGTGTGTGTCAGGCGGTTTTCCTTGAAGGCGGATTAAGCCGGGACGGGCGCCTGCGCCAACCCAAGATGGGACTCATAGATTACATGCTGCGCAACTACGAGCCGGACGCAGATCGCGACATCGTCTTTATCCCCACCGGGATAAACTATGACAGGACATTGGAAGATCGCAGCCTGTTGCATGAATTGGATCCGGCAGCCGAGAAACGGAGTAAATGGTTTGTTGTCCACACCACGGTTCGATTCATTTGGCGCAGCCTGTTCTTCCGGATGCTGAGCCGCTGGCAGCACTTTGGATACGCTTGTGTAAACTTTGGCCCCTACCTTTCCATGCACGAATTTTGCCGAAATCTAGGGATTAATTTTAACCGACTCCATCGTGACGAACGCTTTAAGGTGGTTGAAAAGCTATGCCATCAGCTAATGGCCGCCATCCGGAGTGTAATACCGGTTCTGCCGATTTCCTTAGTGGCCACCGTGTTCGTAAACCACCCTGAAAAAAAACTGAGTGCCTTTGATGTCGAAGCGCTTGTGAATCGTCTCATCGATGAAATCGAACCACTTGGTGCCCCCATACATGTTTCAAGTAGCAGCCGGGTCCAGAGTATTGTAACGGCTTTGAATATGCTGAAAATCAGACGGCTGGTAACCGAAGACGGGGGCTTGTATCGCACAGCCCCTGAAATGCTTGATGTATTAAATTATTACGCCAACTCCATAATTCACTGGCGTGAAGCTCCGGCCGCCGGTGAATGAATCTGCCCGCCAATAGGATTCCATCTCCGCCGTTTGCTCATCCAGGCCGTGACGACCCTTTGTCGCTCAGCATCACCGGGGCAATCAGCTTGTGAAGCTTCCCGCCAATAAGGGCGGGGGTTCTGCCGTTCGGCAGTGCTTCGCAGCCCGGAAAGGAAACTATCTGATTTAGATAGCTTCCCTTTTAACAGGGAAGCAAACCGGCCGACAAAAATTTACCCCCTGCCTGCACCTCGGATTATCGGAATATTATGTTGACAATCACGCCAGAACTTAGCGCAGCGGTATTTTCGCCATATCATATCCCCAAAAAGCTGATAAGTTTCTGAATTTATATATAAAGTACATGCAGTGCATCATTCTTTACCATACTGAATAAAGGCCGTATTGGAGAAACCCATTAATAAAAGACTAAAAATGTGGTATTATTATTTGACAGTCTGTATCGGCACCCCAATCTTAAAATAGCAATAAGGCAAAAGAAGCCGATCTTTATACATCCCTATTGAAGGTTGTATTCATGCTGAAAAAGAAGCACGTGATACCGCTGTTCATGTTATCGGGCCTGATCTGTGTTTTCTTTGCAAAACCGTCACGTTCCGAATTCTACAAGTATGTTACCAGAGACGGCAAAATATTCTTTGTCGACGATTTGACCAAGATTCCTGAGGAATATCGCGATGACCTGAAGGTTTACAAAGAAAAGTACGACCACCTGCCGGTTAATGAAAGACTTATGATGATTGAAAAGCAGCGTGCTATTGAAGAACAACGCCAACTGGCAGAAAAAAAACTCAAGCAACAGCGGGAAAGAGAACGGTTATTAAAAAGCCTGCAAACGGAGGTTATCATCATTGATAATCAGATCCTTGTACCTGTAGTCATCGGTCACGGTTTTAAAAAATTCAAAACGCTGCTGCTTCTGGATACCGGGGCTTCCCAAATCGTATTGTATAAAAATTTTGCCGATGAGTTGGACATCCAACCCTATGAACAGAGCCAGGCCCTCATAGCGGGCGGCCACATGATAAACTCCGAAAAGGCAAAATTAGAATATTTTAAGGTTGGTCCCATAAAAATGGAAAATATCGGCATAACGATTATTTCCCATCAGGGTCCGCCGGTGCGATTCAACGGTTTATTGGGAATGAATTTTCTCCGTAACATTGAGTACAGCATAGATTTTAAAAATAAATTGATTAAGTGGAAGCCGGAAACCCTTCCTTTCTGAATTCAGCGTGTAAAAAATGCCGTATCGTTTGCTCGCCGATACAGTGGTCGTTGTGCACCTGGCCTTTACAATATTTGTGGTTGTGGGAGGGTTTTTAGCACACCGTTGGCACGCTGTCCTATGGATCCATATACCGTCAGCCATTTGGGGGGCACTTATTGAATTTGCAGGATGGACGTGTCCGTTGACGCCTCTAGAAAACTGGTTTCGTTTGAAAGGCGGTGCAACCGGTTATAGCAGCGGGTTTATCGAAGAGTACATCCTTCCGTTGCTCTACCCGGTGAATTTGACCCGCAACCTTCAACTTGTCTTAGGTACACTTGTTATATTCGTGAACTTGTGTGCATACACAAGTCTTTTCATTCGTTGCCGATTAAAGGATAAAAAAGGATCAGGATAATCGAATCTTGATATCGGGAAGCAGCGACGTGTTCGATTAAGGAGAATGATATGGTCAATAGCATGAAGTTTGGTGCAATCATTTTGGTTTTTGGATGTTGGTCGTTGAACATCAGTTTCGGAATAGCTGCAGAAAAAAAGGACATGGGCGGCTGGGAGGCCGGCAGTCCTTATAACCAACTTTATGATGTCAGCGAGTTGGAGTACTTTAGGGCTTGGGTTGTTAAAGTAACCGAAATCGTTCCGATGCCGGGTATGTCTCCCGGAGTTGGTTTGCATATTCGAGAGGGCAACACCCCGGACTCCGAAATCATTGTCGTCCATGTTTGTCCGACCTGGTTTATTAAGCCTCACAGCATCGGGCTTAAACCGGGTGATAGGATCAAAATCAGAGGGGTGTGGGCCGAAATCAACGGCGAAGATGTGTTTATGGCCGCAAAAATCAAAAAGGGAAATTATTTTGTGTTAAAGGTTCGGCTGACCAGAGACGGCAAACCGTTTTGGGCGATGGATCCGAAAGAGCTCGCGGCGGAGCAGGAGGCGTCCCAGCCCGAACAAAAATAGCCCGCCCCCTGATTTAACTAGCCTTCAATTTTCAGGGCCGGGAGTGATATTCCTGCAACGCCCCGGATTTGCGCCACAGGTATCCGATGACGAACGACGGGAACATGATTACCAGTGGGCCGGACAATAATAGTGGGGGCGTTGTTCTGGGAAACTGAATGTGATCAATCCATTTCGAAATACGATTGTTATCGACCCCTGGACCCCGCCGGATGCAGATGTTTACGAAATAAACGCAGGTGCCTTTGAGCTGTGCCGTGAAGCGCTTGATAAGGTTAGGGCTGAAGGCCGCAGCACAGCGGTTTTTCTCTATGGCGAGGTCGGCAGTGGAAAAACACACCTGCTGGCCCGCTTTTGCTCTTATATAAAAGAGCATGCGCAATTGTTTATATTTTTGGCGATTCGGCTGGACACCAACCCTAACCGCCTCTGGCGGCACATCCGCAATGGTTTTGTGGCAAGCCTGCTGCGAACCGTAAAAGGAAGTCGATCCCAGTTGGAATTCGTGTTCATGCGTCGCCTGTATCTGCATTCAATGAAAAAGCATTTGACTTTGACCCAGTTACGCCGGGATATTGATGAACTCAGTGTTGAGGCCGAACTTTCCTGGAACACAAGCAAGGTGATCGAGAATCTTGTTCGAAAACGTCATCGCAAGGACTCGATTGGATGGCTGAAAGGAAAATCGCTACCCTTCGCGGTGCTTGAAAAAATCGGGCTGGCGCCGGAACAATTCGAGCCCGGTGATCCAGAGGGTCAAGCGCGCAGTGTGATAAAAGAACTTTGTCGTCTGGCCGGTCCGAGTATTCCTGTCGTTATTTGCCTTGACCAAGTCGAGGCCCTTCAAAGATACCCGCAAGACACCGATGGTCTATTTATTCTCGGCCGGGCCGTCCGAGCCCTTCAAGAGGAGACAAACAATGTTTTGCTTACTGTCTGTCTCCAACCCTTTTTAAACGACCCGCTAAAAGAGGCCATCACAGAAGCTGACCATACAGCCCGGGGCATCAACGAGATCGCTCTGACCCCCCTTACTTTTGATCAATCTATGAAATTGGTCAGGGCCAGATTAGAAAGCTGTGTCGAGCTATCTGATTATAAAGCCTCCCTTTATGATGAACTTGAAGCCAAATTAAAGCAAATTGTTTGGCTGAAGAGCGGTCGCACGAGCCGGGATGTGCTGACGCGCTGTGCGGATATATTCGAAACCTGGGGTGAATCAGAATCCATCAAAGAAGTCTTTGCCGAACCCAAGCAATCGGATGCCGAATTTCTATCGGCGGAAATCACAAAAAGATTAGAGCTGGCGATTCAAACAATTCAACCGGAGCAAATGGAAGAGATAATTCAGAGCGCTGTGTCGCCCCTGGTTCACATACTGGATGAAAACTGGTCGGAACAAGATCAGATCCGCACCCCTGATGTCGACATCATCCTTGAAAGCCCGGCGACAAAAGTTGCCATCAGCTTTTGCAACCAGCAAAATTTAAGAAGCCTGGCCGGTCGATTTAAACGCCTCGGCGGTCAAATAGGTCCAGGTGGTTTCGACAAGCTCATTTTGATGCGTCACCCCGGATTTCCGATAAGGCTAGGAGCGAAAAAGACCAGAGACTATTTTGAGAAACTGAGGCTTCAAAATGCTGTTTTTTATTCGCCGGATATCGAGCTGGTGGCCGCTTTGGAAGCATTGCGAAGTTTATTGGCCGATGTGAAGGCCGGTGATTTGTCCAATGGCGCCAAAACCGTAAGCAGCAACACCGCGATCGATTGGCTCAAAATAAGCATGCCGATACCCGTTTTGGATTTTCTGAATCAGATCATCGGCGACAACGAAATCGCTTCAAGTGCAGACTTTGAAATTTTACAGGATTTACACAGTTTACTGGAAGAAGAAAGGATTATTAAGCTGGTTGACGCTGCAGTTCAACTGGCAACCGATCCCAATCGTCTACAGCACGTTGCCGGAAAGTTTGCCGGACAAATCGGGTTTCTTCAGGGTCCGCCACCGGTAATTTTTCAATATATCCCCGGAAGTGCCCGAGGTTAGTTTTCGGCGTAGTTGGTGTTTTTTTAATTGGGTGGCAATAAACAACTGAGGTGTCAATGTCGATTCAACTGTCTGCAACTCAGGTGCGCAGAGAAATCTTTCTTCAAGCCGGCGGCCCTGCAGCCGAGCAGGTCAATCAGCCGATTAACCTCCTGCTTGAGCGCATTTTTTGTGAATCTTTTGCAAGGCTTTTTGGAATTGATAGACGTCTTCATTGGTCTGCTGCGATCGGTGGAACGGTGCCAAAAAAAAAGGAGTGGCAGAACAAACTCGAGACCCATGTTTACAAACGGCTGCTGGGGCCACGAATCGGAATAGAGCGGGCTTACCTCCATCACTCAACTGAACAGTTAGTTGCTTTTTGGCAGGCATCACGGTCATTCTGCCAGTGGATCGTGGAACATTTATGGCGCGCGCGCCGCGAACTAGCTGCGGGCGGCGACACCCGTTTCAGGCTGCTTACCAGGATTGAAGGGCCATTGTCACTTGAATTTCAGCAAGAAGGCTGGACCGATTCAGTCATTGTCACCGATATATCGGATCTTGTTTTGCGCATTCCCGGAAAACGGCAATGGTGTATTGTTAAACTGAGGTTGGGCCAGTCTTGCCCGGAAGCAGATATGGCCCAGGTCTGTCTCTATCATCAACTGTTGTCCTCTCAACATTTCGGTTCTGACGGAACCCTGGCGCTGCTGGAATTCAAACCTCACATGGAAGAGCATCTTTTCGATGCCGTTGAGGTGAAGGCTGCGCAAGAGCGGTTTACGGATTCAATCGGTCGCATTGCAGGTGCTACACCCGGCGATACACAGGTGACAGGGCAGCGAAAGTCGGTGATTTTAAAAAAAGAGGATCGCCAAAAATGTTTCGAACAGGGCGAGCAGCTGATTTCGATCTTCAGGGAGTACGGCAAGGTTGTATCACTGGCTGGGGATCCGCTGCCGGGTCCTGCATTTTTCAGGTATCCCATAAAGCTCGGCAAAGGTATGGACCTCGGAGAAATTCAAGAGGTTGCCCGGAGAGTGCAGCACAGACTGAATTTGTCGGTGTCTCCCTACGTTCACATGTCGGAGCACGTTGCCGTTGTCGACATTCAGCGCCCTGATAAAGAGATCGTGTACTTTTCGGCAATCTGTGATCAATTGCCGGAATTTGAAAAAGCAGCGGGATGTGCAAAAGTTTTGCTGGGGACTGATATCTATCGTCAATTACGCTTTGCCGATCTTTCAACCCCGCTGAATGTCCATATCATGGCGTCCGGCATGCAAGGCAGTGGCAAGAGCGAATGGCTTCGTTCGGCGCTGGCCGGCCTCATGTTGACAAACACACCCGACACGCTGAGGCTTGTGCTGATTGATCCCCAAAGAGACACTTTCAATGATTTAAAAAATTCATCTTTTCTTTTCAGTCCCAATGCCCTTGTTTATCCGGACGAACAGCCGGCCGTCGAGATGTTGGCCAAATTGGCGGAGGAAATGCACAGGCGACATCGCACACTCCAGAGAGCCGGTGTGGATAGCCGTGATATTTTTGTTCGACAAACCGATGAAAAAATGCCCCGGATCGTTTGCATCTGCGATGAGTACTTTGATCTCATCAGTCATTCGATTGGCTCCCGCAGAGCAGTGGAAGCCCAAATTTTCAGACTTGGCGTCAAATCCGGCAGCGCCGGGATTCACCTGATCATGGCAACCCGGCAACCGAGCCGGCAGGTCATCAAAGGTGCGCTGGATGCCAATATTCCGGCGCGTGTCGGATTCAAAATGAAAAGCGCTATTGATTCCAATATGATCTTAAATCAAAAGGGCGCCGAAAATTTGTCGGGCAGTGGCGACCTTCTCTTCAAAGATATTGGAGAACCGATTCGGCTGCAAGCGCCTTATATCGTTTCCGAACAGCGCATTGCATTATTTCAGGATGGTGCCTAACTTGTTGTTTTAGAAAATATCCCGACCGTTGATCGAATTCCCTCTGTTGAATATCAGAACCGGGAGGCAGTGTAATGACGGAAATTCTCGATAAAATGCCGGATCAATCCAAAAAAAATGACCCCCACGCCGAATTGGATTTCAAGGTGAAAGGGTCTTTACAAAGAATTAAGCATAAATTTATGGTAATGAGCGGCAAAGGCGGAGTAGGAAAAACCAGTACCGCTGTGAACCTTTCCATCGCCCTGGCCAATATAGGTTTTAAGGTGGGAATTATGGACGTTGACCTCCATGGTCCCGATGTGCCTCGAATGCTGGGGCTGCGAGGCTTGCTGGATTTAAATCAAAATAGAAAATTAAATCCTGCCAGTTATTCAAAGAACCTTAAAGCGATTTCAATCGAATCCCTTACCCCGAGCAAGGACGATGCCATTATATGGCGAGGCCCCATCAAATACTCTGCAATTCAACAATTTATCGCCGATGTGGAATGGGGTGATTTAGATTTTTTAATCATCGATTCACCACCTGGAACCGGTGACGAGCCTTTGACCGTAGCGCAGACAATAAGAGATGCCAAAGCCATTATCGTTACGACGCCCCAGGAAGTTTCACTGGCAGACGTCAGAAAATCGATTAGTTTTTGCAAAACCGTGAAAATGGAAATCTTCGGTCTCATTGAAAATATGAGCAGCTTTGCCTGTCCCCATTGCGGGGAAAGCATTCATCTTTTTGGTGAGGGCGGTGGGGAAAAAACCGCATTGGACTACGGGCTGACTTTTTTAGGCCGGATCCCGTTTGATCCAAACGTGGTCGTTTGCGGGGACACGGGTGCCTGTTTTCAGGATATCCACCCAAACTCTATGGCTACCCGGGCGTTTTCTGAAATCGCCGATACAATGTCTCGTCTGCTTCAATCATAACCGATACATCTGAAACATTCAGATTCCTTTGCGGGCTGGGAAGCACTGCCGAACGGCAGAACCCCAACCCTTCAGGGCGGAAAGCGTCACCCTTTTAATCTGAAAAAGGTCTGCTTGCCAAGGTGCTGTCGATGACGGATAAAGGCGTTGCGGTTATTGGCTCTACGACTATCGATACCATCGTAAAAAATGATTCGACGCGTTATCTTAAGCTGGGCGGTGTAACGGCTTATTCCGGTATCACCTACAACCGTCATGGTGTTCATACCTATGTCGTTACCAATGTCGCACCCGAGGATTCGCGTATATTAAACATCCTTCGCAACAAAGATATTGGCGTTAGCAATGGGCCCACCAGCGCCACCACCCGGTTCGTGAACCATATCCATGCTGACAATGGCAGGCAGCAAATTAGTTCAAAAGCCAAACCCATAGGCCTGAATCAAATAATGGAAGTCCTCGAGCTGGTGGAATGTATCCATCTTGGACCGCTACACCCGCTAGATATTGAAATTGAGGCTCTTTTATCGTTAAAGGATACCCAATTGCCCATTTATTTGGACACCCAGGGATATGTGCGCTATACAAGAAACAAAACCGTCTATCCTGCCGTTGCCGAGCATTTAGCCGGGGCACTTTATGCATCGCGAATTGTAAAAGCCAACGAATTAGAGATGGAGACCATTCTCAGACATTACCACATGGATTTAACCGGATTAATGACCAGATATAATATTGATGAGTTCATTGTCAGCCGAGGCGGAAAGGGGGGGGGCGTAACGACGATCAGCGGAGAGGAGATCGCTTATGAAGCAGCGCCCATTCGTGTGATTGATGATAATACAGGAGCCGGGGACGTTTTTTTTGCGGCCTACCTTGTCGCGCGGATATTCAAAGAAAAAAGTGTCAGGGATGCATGTACGCATGCAGCCGGTCTGGCGGCGCAGCAAGTGGAAGGGGTTTACATAAGGCCGGCTGAACTCAGGCTAAAGCCCAGGTATATGAGGGGTCGAGGAGTTTTTTTCACGACAATCTGATCGCCCCGCTGCTTTCAAGGGGCAGAGGGCTATCGCCGCCGAGAAAGGCAAAACACGGTGTCGGTCCTTGTTGGCGTGACCGTTTTAATAGCCGGCAGTAAAATGCAGGGCAGTTGCCGCTGTCAGGCTTGGCAGGCAACAACCCGGCATCTTGCCGTGAAAAAAACTCCCCGGCCCCCCAGGTATATAAATGGTTAATATAAATACAAAAAAAATACTCAAGCCCGGTGGCGGCTTGATTCCCCAAAAGCTACAAGATGGCTTTATGGTGTTAACCAAGCCGCTGATAAAGATCTTAATCAGCTTCAATGTCAGCCCAAACGCTGTCACCGTCTGTGGTTTTATCGTTACCGCCTCTGCCGCTGTTGCATTTTTTCTGGGAAAAATAAGAGTGGCGGGCCTTTTAGTATTGCTCGGGGGCCTTTGCGATTTAGTCGATGGAAGCTTAGCACGGCAAAACAATCGGGCTACCCGTTTTGGCGCATTGTTTGATTCCACCGTCGACCGTTATGCGGAGCTCATCATGTTTTTCGGCATTGCTGCGCATTTTGTTCTCGATAATGATTATTGGTCAGCGGTGGCGGTTTTCTTCGCCATATGCGGTTCTTTGATGGTCAGCTATACTCGGGCCCGCGCCGAAGGTTTGGGCTTTCAAGCCGATATCGGCGTAATGCAGCGCGCCGAACGTATTTTGGTGATAAGTATCGGGGCTTGCATCCATCCGATTGCCTTAAAAATCTCGTTATGGCTGGTGGCTTTATTGGCAAATTATACGGCTGTCCAGCGAATACTATATGTATACAAACAAGATTTGGAAAAATCAAAGGAGTAGGCTTTATTTAACGGTTCGTTGACATATTAGCTGCTTTTCATTTGACACGGGGCATCTAATTTTTTTATACAAAAGTAAACGCAAAGTATAGATCGAAAACATCTAGACACAGGAGGGTTATAATGAAGGTTGCAGTCATTGGAACAGGAGTAATGGGGCGTGGATGGATTACCCAGTGTGCCATGACCGGTCACGAGGTACATTGTTTTGACACCAATCCCGATACATTAAACGGGACGATCACGTTTTGCGAAGGGCTGGCCGGAAAAGTAGCCAAAAAATTCAAGATCGATGAACCCGATTTCGCTACGAAAACAGTTAACAATATCAATATTCATAAAGATAAGACGGACTTCATCGAGGTGGCCGGAGACTGTGAGGTGTTTCTTGAGGTGATTTTTGAGGATTTGAAATTGAAATGCACCGTGCTTGCGGAATATTTGCCGCAACTTCCCGATCACGTCACCTTTTGGTCCAATACCAGCAGCCTGGACATCGATGTGATGGCCGAAGCTGGGGGGCGGCCCGAGCGGTCCATCGTTACCCACGGCATGAATCCGGTACCGCTGATGCCCGGTGTCGAGGTTGTACCGGGCGCCAAGACAACGGCCGATACCGTGGAATTCACCCGCAAAGCCTTACTTGAGATGAAGAAGGCCCCCTTTTTGGCACCGAATATACCCGGATTTTGGGTCAATCGACTGTTGGTTCCCCAAATGCTGGATGCCGTCAGACTTTTGGAGCAGGGTAAGATAAAAGTCGAGGATGGTGATATCGGCCTCAACACAAGTTTGGGACATCCCCAAGGGACATTTAAACTGCATGATTTCGTTACGACCGCTACCATGCTGCGAGTTGCACTGGAAATGTATCAGGCTTCAAACGACCCTCGCATGTACCCGCCATTGATTTTAATGCGGATGGTCAAAAATGGCGAGTGGGGAGCCAGCAGCGGAAAGGGATTTTATGATTGGACGGACCCGCGCAACCCCAAGGCCCGGGATTTATCTCGATACATTGCCGGCACGGCCGAGGATATGACGCAGCAAGTTAATTGAGGGCTCGGGGTGTTTATATGGCTTAACGACGGCTACTTTTAAACTGCCGAACAGTTTTTTGCCTAATAACTGCCGTCTGACCGCGGATTGGTTAGAAAAAGCCAATAAAATATTGACATTCGGATTTCTCTTCTGTAGAAGCTATAAAACAAAAAATGAGTTGGAGGCATAAACCCAAACCCAAAAAAGGAGGGAGGGCAGAATGACAAAAGCAGATTTAATCGAGGCAATGGCTAAAGATGCCGGCATCACCAAGGCTGCGGCCGGTTCGGTTCTGGACTCATTCGTCGACGGCGTAACCAAAGCGCTCAAGAAAAAAGACGGTAAGGTTACGCTGGTTGGATTTGGAACTTTTGCAAAAAGTCGGCGCAAGGCACGTAAAGGGCGCAACCCTCAAACCGGTGCGGTAATTAAAATTAAGGCCACCAACGTCGTAAAGTTTAAAGCGGGTAAACAACTCAAAGACGCTATTTAATGATGAAAAAGGCGGTTTATTTAATTCTCTGGGATTAGATAAGCCGCCTTTCACTTTATAATAAGACGCCGGTCGGCCCCGGCCGGACAGACAGATTTTCAATTCACTTCACAACCCTGGGATCACTTACCCTCTGATTTGAGACCACCCAACGAGAAGGTGTCGTACAATCGGGCGTCATAAAAATATATTCCAATCAGTCACGTATTTTTTTTCATGCAGGAGGCAGTCGTAATTTATGAAACCACGGCATTACGTGATCGCTCATGCTTTTGGTTGGTTTTCAAGGATTTTTTCGGCAATCTTGTTCAATACATGCCGCATAGATGTTTTCGGGCAGGAAATCGAAAAGAGATATTTTGACGAAAACTCCGGCAAAGGGCTGCTGTATGCCTCCTGGCACCGCGGCTTGTTTTTTCTGATTTATTTTTACCGCAATTTGGATTTCGTCGTGATGGCCAGTGCAAGCAAGGATGGTGAGCTGGCGGCTCAGACTGCAAAGCGCCATGGCTGGATTCCTGTCAGGGGGTCTTCGAGTTATCGCGGTTCAGAGGCGCTGCGAGAAATGTTGGCCTTTTTCAAGCAGGGGCACAGCGGAGGCCTGGTTGTGGATGCCCCCAAAGGACCACCGCACGTTTCAAAAATGGGAATCATTGCCCTGGCCAAAAGGACCGGCTTGCCGATTATTCCCGTTGTTTGGAGTGCCGACAGGTACTGGCGGCTGCGGAGCTGGGATCGAACGATAATTCCAAAACCCTTTTCTCGGATTGTAATGCTGTATTGCGATGACTTTCTGAGGGTTCCGGCTGAGGCTTCCAGCGAAGATTGTGAAGCCTACAGGCAGAAATTGGATACGATGCTCAATCGCATGATGTACCAGACCGATAATTTCTTTAAATTCCCCGCCTACACCCACCCTGAACAGGTAAAAGTCCCTGATCCTTTGCCGGAACCCGGCTCAAAATAATATAATCTCTGCAGCGCCCTCCTTAAGGTATTTCCGGATACCCGGGTTAAGGTTTGACCTAAATTCTTGTATAAGACATCACCGAATGATATATTTTGTTTTACACGGACAGCGAGCGTTATCGCTCAATCAGAGTGAAAGCAACTAATCCTAAGAGGTATATTTAGAATGGAAACGCAAAAAAAAGACCGTGAAAGTATCATGGACTCCATGATCATCGCCGGATTTTCTATTTCTATAATCTACTGGGTGCTGGATTCGATTTTAAATATTTTCTTCTCCAACAAGTATAATATTATTGCCGAGCTGATAGGCCCTGATTTGTATGATATTTATCTCCGCATTGTGGTACTCTGCCTGTTTATCATATTCGGCTCCCACGCCCAATCCACGATTAACCGCCTTCGAAGAGCGCGGGATTTCTTGCGTACAAGCGATGAGCGGTATCGAGCGTTGTTCGAATACAACCCGATCGAATCGATCATTGTAGACAATGATGCCAGGGTCACCGGTTACAATCTGGCCAAAGCAAGATCGGGCGACAGATTACCCTCTGGCGGCGATATCATGTACCGAGATTATGCTGCAAAGCACAAAATAGACATGTATCAGGAGTTGAAAAACTGTATTGCCTCAGGCCGATCCGGTGAATTTCCGGAACTCGAATACGGCCATAAATATCTACACGTCAGGATAGCGCCGTTTTCAAACGGCGCTATCATCACATCGATTGACAACACCGAGCAAAAACGGCTTCAAAGGCAGCTTCAACAGAGCCAGAAGATGGAGGCCATTGCCACCTTGGCCGGCGGAATTGCGCATCAATTCAACAACATATTAAGCGGAATTACAGGCAACGCCGAACTCCTGCAAAACGACTATTCGGAAGATGAAAAGATACACCGGCACACCGGTCGCATTCTGGAATCAGCCTATCGAATGACCCGGCTCAACGACCAACTACTCGCTTACGCCAGGGGAGGGAAATATCGACCTTCGGTAATAGCATTGCCGCAATTGGTGGAAGACACCTTGACGGTACTCAAACCCAGCTTGGATCCGAATTTAACCATACGCACGGATTATCAACCGAATGTTCCTTTTGTCTGGGCCGATGTCACCCAAATTCAGATGGTCTTTTCGGCAGTCTTGAACAATGCTTCGGAAGCCACCGTAAATACCGGCCGCATCGATATATCGGTAACGGAGAAAACGTTCGATGAAGCCTACACCCGCAATCATCCCGGACTCAACCCCGGCAGATACATTGTGCTGAGAGTAAAAGATGACGGTAAAGGAATGGATAAGGACACCATCGGCAGAATATTTGACCCCTTTTTTACAACCAAGCTTCAGGGGCGGGGACTGGGGATGGCCGCGGTTTACGGTATTGTAAAAAACCATGATGGCTGGATAGGGATCGACTCCGACCCGGGCAAAGGCACCAGTGTCCGAATTCTATTGCCGGTTCTGCGGGAAATTCCATTAGAAAAGAAACCTATAACAACGGATTCTGCCCCAGGGACCGGGACCGTGCTCGTTATTGATGATGAAGAAGATATCCTGGATGTGTGCCGTTCGATACTGGAACGCCTGGGGTATACGGTACTGGAAGCCAGAACCGGCAAAGAGGCCCTCGAGTTTGCCGAAGAATTAAAAGACCGGATCGACCTGGTAATTTTGGATGTCGCAATGCCGGATATCCCGGGAGATCAGCTCTGTCAAATGATCAAAGAAATTCAACCGAGGATGAAAATTTTGGTCTCAACCGGTTATGCTGTTGAGGATCTTGTAGACAGCTTAAAACGCGAGACCCAGGGATTTATTCAGAAACCGATTTCTTTCTCCAAACTATCAGCTAAAATCAAAGAAGTCATGAGGGACTAAAAGCAATTATTTACTACATTTATTGTTTACTCTCATTCGTTGAAATTTTTACCCCAAAATTACTTTGCTCTCCAGCGCCTTTGACCGGTTTGCTTCCCTGTTCAGAGGGAAGCTATCTGAAGTCAAAGCACATCCGTGCTTTCAACGGTGCACTTGCAATCCCGCCTCGGCGGGATTTGAATGGCAGGAAACAGATATCTTTCTTTCCAGGCCGCGAAGCACCGCCGAACGGCAGAACCCCCACCCATATCAGACTGTGTCGTAATTGGTCATCCCGGCCAAGTCCCGCGACCTGTCCAGCGTAGTTTTAATGAAGACGTAAGCAGGGCGCACGCCCTGTTAATTTTTTATCCAGTGAAATTTTTATGAGTAACCAGTTAAAATTGTAGCCGTAATTAACTTGGATTTAATCTCAAATTTATTTACTTGAGCGAAAACTATTTCACCGGGACCGCTTCGCGGACAACCTTTAGGTTGATTTAACAGGGCAAGCCGGGATCCGGAATGTATTGATTTTCTTTGTATATCCTGGATTCCGGATCTCGTTCACCTCTGGTGGATTCGTCCCCAATGACGGCTTTTGCGAATTGTGACACAGTCTGTATGGCGGGGAGCTTCATTGATATATTCTGACGGTACAATGTATTCGGCCTCTGGATAAAAAATAGCCACTTCAAGTAATTCGCAGCGCAAAATGCATAGTTTTTATACAGCTTCTAAAGGCAGGAAAATCTCATCTGAAATAACTTTACAATATATCAGACAATTATTACACTGGCATGAGCTTTGCACCTGAGGAAAAAGTCGATTGCGTTTATCCGGTATTGTGGTTCCGAACCCTCAGCTAATTCAATAGTAGCGGGAGGAAATTATTGAAATGAAAAAATTTTTGCTCTTTATGTTTTGCATACTCTTTTTTTCAGCCGCAAAGGCCGTTGCCGTTGAAATAGTCTGGTTGCATGTACAACACCGGGAATACGGCGGCGGTGAGAGTTTTAATCGACTCGGTTTTGGAGTTGTCGATGACGACGGGAACTACTTAACCGATGCCGCCGATATAGCAGCGGTCAAACTGTTTAGACCGGAAAAAAAAGAGCTGCAATTGAAAGCAGTCAGATTTGGTTCTGTTGACGATATCTTTGGATCTTATGATTCCAAGAACAGTCAGTGGAATTACAACAAAGCCTGGCAATTCGACAGCTGGTTTAGTGCGGTTATTGTTGATCCTTTGACTCCTGGAATATACTGGTTTAGGATTGAAACTGCCGATGGTAAGTCGCTCGAACGTACAATCGCCTTCAACAGACGAGTGGCTTTGCCGGTTGTTGACTCAAATTCTTTTCAGCTTTATCCGGATGTCCATGGCAACCTCATCTGGACCTGGCATATTCCCATCGAGTTGGGGCATTTGAGTTTAAGTCACAAAATGCGGGCCAGAGCGGCCATAGAAATATTCAAAGAAGAAAAATATGTCGGCTATTGTTCGATAATACTGCCGGTTCACCTGGGTTACCTTTTTATTCCGCAGGATGTCGTCGAAGTCATCAATCAAAAAGGGAATCGATTTGAATTAAAGGTTTCTTTGGAAACGCGTGATAAAAACAACCGCACCTATTCCAAACCGTTTAAGGTAAATGAAAGGCTTTCGCGGATTTCAGGCCGCTGAGGCTCTATCGATTCACGCAGCCCGCAGACGGTTTAAGGTGACAGTATTTCAACCGAAGCCAATTGGATTCCGTTTTGTTTCAGACTGCTTAAGGAACGGCCACATCCTTGCTTTGCTAAGTTTTTGCGAAGTTGTAAAAAAAACTCGAAAAGGAGGAAGGCAGATGAGGCATTTCTTGATCGAGGCCAGGAAATGGGTATTGGTAGGTTTGGGGATGGTGCTTTTGGTGCCTGCCACCGGCTGGGCGACTTCTCCCATATGGGCGCCACCCGCTTTAACCCAGCTTATCGAGGAGGGCCTTGCTCAGAACAAGGAATTAAAAGGCCTGGAGGACAGAGTGGTAAGTTT
>JASFTQ010000054.1:0-18421 GCA_050053515.1 Desulfobacterales bacterium
AAAAAATGATGCGAAATAAAGCGGAATATTATTTTGACAATCACTTTATATGAGGGGTCGGGGTGTTTTTTTCACGGCAAGATGATCGCCCCGCTGCTTCCATGGGGCAGAGGGCTATTGCCGCCGAGAAAGGCAAAACACGGTGTCGGTTATTGTTGGAGTGACCGTTTTAAATAGCCGGCAGTAAAATGCAGGGCAGTTGCCGCTGTCAGGCTTGGCAGGCAACAACCCGGCATCTTGCCGTGAAAAAAACACCCCGACCCCTCACTTTATATGACTTTTCAGCTCGATTCATTTGACAGATAACCATTTTTGGGCGTATCTTTATACTATATTTTCGGGGTGGGATTTGTAATGATAAAAATAATTCCAAAAAAATTTTTTGCAATTGTCTGGGTAGCTTTCATCCTTTTAACCCGGCCTTCCGGCAATATACCGGCGGAGGCTATTGTCCCTGTTGCCTCGAAACAAAAGGACCTGCTACCCGTAAAAGTGCACCGTTTGACAGTGGATCCGCAAAGCAAACAACCCGTGGTTTCTCTTTCTGATTCCAGGGAGGAGAATGCCCTTTTGATCTGGATCGGCTTTTTTGAAGCCCGCGCCATATATTCAGAAATGCACGGCATCAAGCACAGTCGGCCCCTGACCCATGATTTGCTCGAAAAGACGATCCAACGGGTCAACGGCAAAATTCATCATATCGTTATCACCCACACCAAAGATAATATCTATTATGCGACGCTCGTGATAAAAAGGGGGGATTCCCTGGTTGAGATCGACGCCAGACCCAGTGATTCAATCGTCATGGCATTAAAATTCAAGGCGCCTATATTTGTCTCCAAGGCATTGTTCAAAGACATGGCCATTCCGGTTGAGAAGCAGGATTTAGAGGAGGAGGAATACGGGCTCATCCTGCAAGATCTCACCCCGTCATTGGCAAAATACCTGTCATATAAATCAAACCGGGGAGTCCTGGTCTCCGGCGTGAGAAAGGGAAGCCGTGCTGAACAGGATGGGATAGAGGAAGGAGATATAATCGTTGAGATCGGCGGAGAAATTATCACGGACGTGGTGGCCATGAAAGATGCACTTGCCAGTAATAAAAGACCTGTTAAGGCCCGAATATTCAGAAAGACACATTATCTTTCCATCACCCTACATCCCAATTAACACGCCCCTTTTACATCAAAACCCCGGCGGCCGCTCTTGATAGCTCAATAAGGTAGCTGGGATAAATACCGACAGCCGTCATTACGGTAACCAGCACAGCGGCCAGCACATTGATATAGGGAGACACGGTAAGTTGGGGTGATTCTTCAGCCGGTTCCAGCAGGTAAGCGGCTTTCACTACTGTCAGGTAGTAGTAGAGGGATATCACCACGTTGATCATGGCAATGAGTACCAGCGTAAAGTAACCCTGTTGCATGGCAGCCGTAAAAACCAGCAATTTTCCGGTGAAACCGATAGTGGGCGGGATACCCGCTAAGCCAAAAAGGGCCAGCATTAGCGCCATAGCCAGGAGGGGTGAGCGGCGATGTAATCCCGCCAAATGAGCAACTTCTATATTCCGGCCGTTATCCGACACCTTGACCAAAACCAGAAAACTGGTGAATTTCATGATGAGTACCGCCAGGGCATAAAAAATGGCACTTGCATAGCCGTCCGGACCCACACTTAAAATCCCGATAAGCACATAGCCGGCGTGAGCCACGCTTGAGTATGCAAGCAACCGCTTTAAGTCTTTTTGCACGATTGCAGCTAAATTTCCGACCGTCATGGAGACGATCGACAGCGTCACGAGAACCTGAATCAGGTAGGGACTGTCACCGCTGCTCAACGCCACCATACGGACCAGAATAGCAATCGCCGCTACCTTAGATGCGGTTGCGATGTAAGCGGCCACTTGATTTGCCGCTCCTTGGTAGACATCCGGTGCCCAGAAATGAAACGGAAAAACAGCCAATTTAAAAAAGAAGCCGCAAAGTGTCAGCAACAATCCGATGACGACCAGCGGCCTGTCGATCGCCCCTGGCAACACCTCAATAATGTCTCTGATATAAGTGGCTTGAATCGTGCCATAGAGTATTGCCATCCCAAATAGCATGACTGCAGACGCCGTAATCCCCACCAGGAAATATTTTATTCCGGCTTCCACGGCGATGTTTCGCTCCCTTCTCAAAGCGACCAGGATATAAAGGGAGTAGCTGGAAAGCTCCAGTGCCACATAGATGGTCATCAAATGCACAGCGCTGACCAGCATTATCATGGCCAGCGTACAGGTAAACAGCAGCAAATAAAACTCCGGGTGGCGACGTTTCTCAACGCCCTCGAGATTGCCGCAAATACAGACCACCAAGAAAAGCCCTAACGACAGCATCGCCTTAAAGACCTGAGAAAAAAGATCCACCCGATAGGTCCCCAGGAATAGAAGGCCCTCTAGTTTGACGGTGGCCACATTCACAATCACACCCGAGGCTGCCAGAAACAACGCCAGAACATAAGCGCGTCCGGTATCAACCGTTTTCAGCATAGACAAAAAGAGAAATAATACGACAGCCAGGAAATAATAAATCTCAACGCTGAACAGAATCCAGTTCATTACGGCAACCCCTCGATAAAGGGAATAGAGGCAGTCTGAATAACATCGACCATCAGCGACGGGAATAAACCGAATAAAACAATGACCGCCACCAAAATCATCCGGGGAATCCCGAGTGTGAATGTGACATCTTGTAAATGGGCATATTTTTCATTCTTGGGTCCGTAAAAGGTCTTCTGCACCACCCGCAGCATAAACAAGGCACTGACGACCAGAGCGCATACAGCCATCGCACCACGGAACGGATACACTTTGAAAGAGGCGATAAAAACCATCAGTTCCGCCCAGAAGCTGGCCAGACAGGGAACACCAATGCTGGTCAGGGCGGCTAGAATAACATAGCCCGAAGCCACGGGCATTATACGGCTCAATCCGCCAAGTTCACCGATAAGCTTGGAATGGGTCTTATCATAAATATAGCCCACCGCGGAGAAGAACAGGGCCGTCATGACGCCGTGGGCAAACATTTGAAATACAGCGCCGTTGAGTCCCTGCACCGTTACCGTTGCCAGTCCCAAGCCAACGATACCCATGTGTGAAACGCTGGAATAGCCGATCACAAACTTTATATCCGTCTGGCTTAAACCGACAAACACCCCGTATACAATTCCAATGGTTGCCAGCAACGCCATTAAATTCGCCCAGTATTGCCAGCCTTCGGGGCACAGGAAAATACCGACCCGCAAAACTCCGAAGGCCCCGATTTTCATCAGCACGCCGGCGTGCACCATGCTCACGGCGGTAGGGGCTGCCACATGGCCCATCGGTGACCAGGTGTGAAACGGCCATACACCGGCCAGAATACCAAAACCGATATACAGCAATAAAAAGGCCAATTTCTGCTGGGCGGGTGTAAATGTTCCCGGCTGCGTTAAGGCCAATAAATCAAAGGTATTCAAACCCGATTGTACCACCAGATAAATGATGGTGGGCAAAATCAAAGCACTGCCGGCCAGCAGATAAAGGGTAAGTTTCATGGCGCCGTATTCTTTGCGGGTACTGCCCCAGACCGCGATCAGTAAATACATGGGAAAAAGGGAAACATCATACCAAACAAAAATGAAAAAAAGATCCAGGCCCATAAATAGTCCGAAAACTCCGGCCACCAGCAAAAAATAAAGGGCAAAAAACTCCTTGACCCGTATTTCCAATTCCCACATGGTGAGCACCCCGGTGAAAAATACGACACCGGTCAGCAACAGCATGGGCAGGCTGAACCCATCGACACCGTTGAAGTAGTAAATACCCAACGATTCCACCCACAAATACTTCTCCACGAACTGATAACCACCAATGCTTTTGTCAAAAGCGAAAAAAAGATAGATTGACAGCACCAGGGTCAGTCCGGAAAATGCGGCACCAACCCATTTAATGGCGGTGGGGCGGCCTTGCGGGATAAACAAAATGACGAGCAAGCCCACCACGCAGCTGAGAAGAATCGTGGTCAGATATGGAAAATTAGCGTATTCCATCAGGATCATTTAATCCGTAAAACATGGCCCATGTGCCTCATTCAAAGTTATGAAACTGCTTATGGTATAATGTCCCGTAAACAAGGTACAAAATTCGACTCAAGGTTTGAAAGGTTTTTGTGAGCGCCATTGAGCAGTTTGCGACAAAGACGCCGGCTGCGGCAGGGCGTTAAAAATCAAAAGCTTTTTGAGTCCCGAGCGCAAGCGAGGTCGAGTTCTTTTGATTTAGCCCCGCAAAGCGGGCGTCCCCAAAATGCTCGCCGGCGTGAACAAAAGGCTTTCAAACCGCTTCAAAACTTTTTGAACTTATTCCTGGGACACTACATTACGCCTCTAAAAGAAATAGTACAGGGCTAATAAAACCATCACTACAAATATCACCAACAACCTGTACTGGACCATGCCGGTATGCAAAAACGAAAACAAGCGTCCGGTTTCCACTGCCCCCTTTGCGAGGCCGTCTATACTGCCGTCGATAACTTGGTTATCGCTCTGGGTGCATCGCCTCGAGAGTGTTGCGTATATGACAACATTCAAAAAGAGGCGGTAAAAGCGGTCGATATACCAGCGTTCGGAAAATAAAGTATAAAGCGGCCGGATTCTATCGACAAAACCGACCTTGCTGGCACCGCGGCGGCCGAATTCCCACCAGGCCAGGCCTCCCCCGATGATTGCCAAACCTAACGTCGCGTATAGCAACGAGCTATGATGTTCACCAGGGTCCAGCCGAATGGCGGCGGTACCGGATGTTATAAAATCTTCTAATGAACTTTGGGTAAATCCCAATAACACGGTAATAGCTGCCAGCACGACCAGCGGCCAAACCATCACCCAATAATTAGTATCGAGGTGCACCTCACCACGGGGTGCCGTTTGGGTTTCATCATCCGAATTTGGAAATAAAAGGATAAATATTAGCCGAAAAGCGTAATAAGCCGTCAGAAAAACGCCGATCAGTCCGGCCGCCAGCCACAATGGGTTGGGTAATTCAGCCAGCCGGCCCATGATCACTTCTTTGCTGAAAAATCCCGCTAGGGGGGGCAGGCCGGCCAGGGCCGCCGCCGCCAGAGTGATACAAATCACGGGTATTTTCATCCGGCGCCCCCCCTGCCGGCTGATTTCGAAAATATCGTTACTTGCATAGGCATGAATAAAAACACCGGAACAGAGAAACAACAGGGCTTTGAATCCCGCATGGGTGGTGAGATGAAAAATCCCGGCAAAGTAACCGCCGGCTGCCAGACCCATGACCATGAATCCCAGCTGGCTGATGGTAGAGTAAGCCCATACCTGTTTAATATCGCGACTGACCATCGCCATCGTGCTGGACAGCAGCATGCTGATCGTGCCAATGGCAAGAAAGATCGTCAGGGCGGTGGGCGAATGGCTAAGAAAGGGAAACAGGCGGGCAAATAAATAAACACCTGCGGCCACCATCGTTGCGGAATGCAACAGGGCACTAACCGGGGTGGGCCCTTCCATCGCATCCGGCAGCCAGGTGAGCAGCGGAAATTGGGCACTTTTGCCGATGATTCCACCAAAAATCAACAGGGCCGATACGGTGAGCAGCGCCGGCGACATGCGCTGCGTTATGCCGGGGGAATTCATTTCCAGGATATTCAGATTGCCGATCGTCACCAAGACCAGCAATAAACCGAGAAATAAGGCTACGTCCCCCAGTCGTGTCATGACAAAGGCTTTTTTTCCCGCCTCGCTGGCGCTGAACTTCTCATACCAGAAACCAATGAGCAGGTACGAAGACAATCCCACCAACTCCCAGAAAACATAGAGTTGGAGCATGGTCGGCGAAAGGCTCAGGGACATCATGGCCCAGGCAAACAAGGACATAAATGCGTAATAGCGGGAAAAGCCGGGATCACCGGCCATGTATCCCAAAGAGTAGACCTGAACCAAAAAGCAAATACTCGCTACAAGAGCAAGCATGAGCATACTGACCGGATCAAGCAGGTAACCAAAGGGTATGGAAATATTGCTGGTAACCAGCCATCGGCCGGTATATTGCATGGGGCTTTCCAGGCTCCAATGCCGGACAAGAATAAAAATGGCGCTGATGACAGAAAGCGCAACCGCTGCGATCGAAAAGCCGGCAGAGAGACGCGGATTGGCCCGGGTAAATATCATTATCAGCACAAAGGCCCCGAACGGCAGAAGGGTCGCAAGGGCAGCTGCCAGCAGGGTCGGGTCTGAAAACCATGAAATAGACATCGCTGGATTCACAAATTTATCTGAGTATTTGGCCTTATTGCTTTAATTCTCTCACCTGCATATTATTCAATATTGTTTCAACTTCTCATTAATTTTCACGCAAGATTTAGATTGTATTCTCTTACTTTAATAAATCATAGCTGCCAGGATCGATTGAGCCCGTTCGGCGATAGGCGCAGATAATCAATGCCAGGCCCACGGAAACCTCGGCTGCGGCCACCGCAAAAATAAAAAGAACAAAGGCCTGACCCTCCAATGACTGCCAGCGTAACGCAGACCCAACAAAGGCGATGCTGGCAGCGTTTAGCATAATTTCAATCCCGAGCAGGATCATAATCAGGTTGCGTCGCGATGCGATGCAGAATATTCCCATTAAAAAAAGGAGTGCCGCCAGAACCATGACATGGCTGAATGGGACAATCATATACTTTCCTTGTTTTTTTTCTTCTGGCCGCCGCTCCTGCCCCTTCCCAAATGCAGGGCACCGATGAGGGCAACGAGCAACAGCAGGGAAACAATTTCGATGGAAAGCCAGTGTTGCTGCAAAAGATATTGTCCGAAAGCTTTGGGCCGTGCTATAGCGATTTTAAGATCAATCCGGGTCCCGCTCCCGCTGTCGGCAATGCCGAGCATCACAGCTGTTGCAAGATATATCAGGGTCAAGCCGGCAGCCGGCAGCAACTGGCGCAGGGGGAACATCCGTTCTTCGAGGCTGCCGACTTTTAGCATCATGATAATGAACAGAAAAAGTATCATGATGGCACCGGCGTAAATAATGACCTCGAGGGCTGCTAGCAGAGGAGCGCCGAACAGGTAAAACAGCATGGCACTGCCGAAAAAAGACAGGACCAGGTATACCACCGCGTGCACCAAGTTGCGGCGGGTAACGGCCAATCCGGTTGACACGACGATGACTGCTGCTAAAATGTAAAAAAGAAACCCGTATAGCGTCATTAAAAGACAGATCCTTTCGATGGGATTTTGAAACCACGTCTAGGGTAAATTGCTTTTTATATTCACCGGTTTTTTTTCTTTGATGTGTTCTCCTTTCCCACCGACTTCCGTCACCACACCCGCATAACGGTAAAAATTATATTCCTTGTCTTTGCCCATGTGATCTACCTGCAAATCTTTTTTTTCAGCTACAAGCGTTAAAATATCTCGTTCGCAATGCTCGAAGTCGGGTGTCAGCTGGATGGCGGAGGTCGGGCAGGCTTCCTCGCACAGCCCGCAGTAAATACAGCGCGCAAAATTTATGCGAAACCAGGCTGCATAGCGTCTGCCGTTCTCGCGTTCCGCTGATTGCATGGAAATACAGCTTACCGGACACACGGCCGAACACAGATAACAGGCGACGCAACGTTCCTGACCGTCGGGATCCCGGGTCAATATAATACGGGCCCTGGAACGATCCGGCAGGGGGCGTTTGTACTCCGGGTAAGCTTCGGTTATCGGTCTCCGAAATAAATGCTTTAAGGTGGTGGCAAAACCAACCACCAGCGCTTTCAATGCTTCCCAGACTTCAGTCATGAAATCCTCACATCAAAATGACCGCTCCCGTAACCATGATATTAACCAAAGCCAATGGTATCAGAAACTTCCAGCCCAGCGTCATTAACTGGTCGTAGCGCAACCGCGGCAATGTACCCCTTATCCAGATCATGCCGAGAGCAACGATTATGATTTTTACCAGCAGCCACACCGGTGGCGGCAGGAGTGGTCCGCGCCAGCCACCCAAAAAAAAGACCGCCAGCAAAGCGCCGAGCACCTGAATGTGGACGTATTCACCGAGAAAAAAAAGCCCGAAACGCATACCGCTGTATTCGGTATGATACCCGGCGCCCAGTTCATTTTCGGCCTCCGGGAGATCAAACGGAATGCGCTTGCTTTCAGCCATGGCACTGATAAAAAATATAACAAACGAAACCGGCTGCACAAGGACAAAGGGGTATTTGGCCTGGGAATTGACGATATCCACCAAACTGAAAGATCCGGCCCACATGACTACCGGAACCAGTGAAAGCCCTAATGCCAGCTCATAGCTGATCATCTGAGCCGCACCGCGGATCCCCCCCAAAAGGCTGTATTTAGAATTGGAGGCCCAACCGCCCAAGGCAACACCGTAGACCCCCAGCGATGAAAGCGCGAAGACAAAGAGAAGCCCCACGTTAAGATCCGTAATAACCAGCGGGATTTGTCGGCCCCACAAGGTAAGCTGGGAGCCGAAGGGGACCACGGCGAACATCAGCAGCGCCGTGCTGGCCACCACCGCAGGCGCAATTAAAAATATCCACCGATCTGCGGCCTGGGGGACAATATCCTCCTTGGTCAACATTTTGATAGCATCGGCAATGGGCTGCAGGATACCGTAAATTCCAGCCCGGCTCGGCCCATATCGAATTTGCAGACGGGCCAAAAACTTGCGCTCTACCAGAACCAGATATGCAGCCAGCAACAGCAGTACAACCAGTACCGTTACAAGTTTGACAATTAGTAAAATAAATCCGGCAATCCAGGTTAACATGGTTTATGCTTTTCGTATTTGACCTTTTGGCAACTGTATCTGTTCTGATTCAAAAATCTGCCATGCCAACTGTCGGTGACGCGGCAATACGATGACGTCTTCGGCCAGGTTCTCTACCGCACGGAGCCTGACTTCAAGCGCGCCGTTTTCAGTCCGGATGACGACCTTATCGCCGTCTTGCAATTTCATGTTTGCGACTTGGTTGCTATGGATAAAAACACAGGGTTGCTTCTCCAGCACCCGGAGGTGCGGGGAATAAGACGACAATTCTTCAGTGCCAAAAGTCCAATCGGTTAAGATGAGCTGCAGTTTGTCATCGCCGCTTTCGAATTGACGGCTTTGGTCCGACCCGTCCATGGAAAAGCAACCAACCCTGTCCGTCGGGATATTCAGCCGGATCCCTTGCTCCGGTATTTCGTGAATGGGAGGAAGATCCGTAAAAACAGAATTAAACTCTGCCAGCCACTCCCAAAGTTGCGGTCTCAATGTCCGTTCATCGGTTTGCGATTCACCATAGGCAAGTGCCGCCAATGTCAACCAGGCGGGACGGGGATCGGCTCCCGGTATGCCCGCGTCGTATTTACGGGGCGGATGCCCCCCCCCGGATACCTGAGAGATGGGAATCCCGCCCCGGTAGGTTTGGGATACCGCCTGAACCCGACCTTCTTGGTTGATAAAAATACCGTCGGCCTCATAAACCGTCGCCGTTGGCAAGAATATATGGGCCTGCGTTGAGGCCGGTGTGCTGATGTAATCCAGCCCCACCAAAAGATCGAGTCTTTCAATAGCGGCTTCAAGCCGTCGCCGATCAGGAAAATGCCAAAATGGATCGGTTTCCACGATTACCAGAGCCCGGACAACACCATCTTCTATACCCTCCAGTATCTGCTCCAGAGTCGGACCCTCAGCAGAAAGTAAGGCCGCGCCGAAGGCATTTGCGCCGGGCAGTGTATAGAAAAGCCCTCCTTTTTTCCGCATGGCCAATAGCAGTTCAACGCCGGCCGCAGTTAAAGGGGGCGTGGTTGGGTCAACTAATTGCGTACCGCACACGATGACGGGGTTTCGGCTGCGGGCGAGGCCATCAGCGGTGTCCTGGAGTTGATCCGCTGGCGGCGAATCAACTTCTGGCAGGGCATCATAAAACGCAACGGCCTGTTCTCCCAGGGATTCTGCCGCCGCTCGATCGACAGCGGCTTTTGTTAAAGATCCCAGACAGAGATTCAGCAAGTCGGGCGAAATTGCCAGATGGCGAAATTCAAACGGCAAAAAAATCGGCCGGGGATCGATGACAACCACACCGGCTCCACGCCGCTGTGCCTGGCGCAGAGCCAAGGCCAGCATGGGCGCTTCATTGAGGGGGTCAACACCGATCGCCAGGATAAAATCAGACCCTTCCAGCTCGCGCAGTGAAACAACCGCCTGCCCACTTAAATTTGACACAGCCGCTTGTACGTTGCCGGAAATAATGGAATCCATCCATAAGGCGGGCGCAACCCATTTGTTTTCAAGACAAAGCCGTTTGAGCATAGCCAGGGATTCCAGGCTGCTGCGGCTGGATCCAACACAGGCGACGCTGCCGGGTTCCGCTTTGCGGCTGATTTGATTCAACCGCTTGGCGGCTGTCTCCAAGGCATCCTCCCAAGTGACCTCTTCGGATCCAATGCGGGCATATCGTGGCCGCTCTTTCAGACTATTGTACGACAGGCCGTAGCGGCCCCGGTCACACAGAAAATATCCATTGACGATTTCACTGTACCGGGCTTCCTGGCGAACCACCTGACGATATCGCGCACTGGCGACGGTGTGACACCCAAGGGAACAGTTAATACACACAGAGCGGGTTCGCTGATAATCCCAGCGACGGCCGACAAAACGCGACGGTTTGTCGGTATAAACCCCGGTGGGGCAAATATCGGTGAGATTTCCGGCAAACGGACTTTCCAGGGGACCTTCATGATAACGGCCGAAATAGGTTCGATTACCAATGCCCATCACTCCCAAGTCGCGATAGCCGCTGAATTCCTGATAAAACCGCGAACAGCGGAAACAGTGAATGCAACGATTCATCTCGTGCTGGACCAGCGGGCCCAGATATTGATCCCGATAAGTCCGCTTGTAACCCAAGTAGCGTCTGAAACCGTGACCACCGGAAACCGTCATATCCTGCAGCAGACAATGTCCCCCCTCGTCGCAAACCGGACAGTCGTGAGGGTGATGCAGCATGAGCCATTCAATGACGTGTTTTCGAAAGTCAACCGCTTCCTCATCCGTCGTCGAAACCACCATCCCGTCCTGGACATCGAGCATACAGCTCATTTGCACGCCCTTAAAGGGTCCCTGCAAACACTTTACAGCACAGACCCGACATGCCCCCACAGATCCCAAAGCGGGATGATAGCAGAAGCGCGGAATCATGATCCCCAGCATCTCTGCGGCCTCAATGACCTTGGTACCGGCTGAGACTTCTATTTGCTGGCCATCAATAACGATTACAGGCATGCGTAATGCTCAACTAAACGGACAACTTTTTTGATTGATATGTTCACGGACTTCATCCCCAAACTGGGTCAGTAAACTCTCCAGCGGTGCCATGGCGCCCGGGGCAAACGCGCAGTAAGAATTCCAAAGATGATTACTCATGCGCTTCAGCATCGGGATGAATCTTTCCTGGCCCTCGCCGTTTTCAATGCGTTCCAAGATGTCTCTGATATAGGGCAATCCTTCCCGGCAGGGTGTGCACCAGCCGCAGGATTCACGGGCGAAAAATTCGATTAAATTCAATGTGGCAGCCACCAGGCAAGTGTTATGATCAAAAACCATAATGGCACCCGTGCCCAAGCGGTTGCCGACATCACGCAGGCTTTCAAAATCCATCTGTATTTCGTAATATTTTTTTGGCAAAAAACCGGTTGAAGCGCCACCGGGCAGACACGCTTTGAATTCAGTACCGCTGGGCATGCCGCCGGCATGCTCATCAATAATCTCACTCAGGCGAACACCCAGAGGCAGTTCGTAACAGCCCGGCCGGTTTACCTTACCGCTGACACAATAAATTTTGGTGCCGGCGCCCTTGGTTGTTACAGCCAGATTCTTAAACCACTCCGAACCGTTTCGGATGATGTGAGGCACACAGGCCAGGGTTTCTACGTTTTGCAAATCGGTGGGCATGCCCCAAAGACCTTTATCCGTCGGATAAGGCGGCGGTTGCATTGGGTTGGCCCGCTTGCCCATAAGGGCATTTAAAAGGGCGGTCACCTCACCACAAATATATCGACCGGCACTGCGATGAACAATGATGTCCAAGGAAAAATTGCTGTCTAGAATGTTTTTGCCGAGATAACCGGCCTTTCGGGCAGTTTCAATTTCTCTTTCCAGGATGCGGGCAGCGTTCTCATACTCCGGTCGAATAAAAATAATACCCTTTTCCGCCAGTACGGCGTAACCGGTAATAACCATGCCCTCGATCAGCTGATGGGGATCCGCATGTATCAGCACCCGATCCTTGAAAGTACCGGGTTCCATTTCATCGGCGTTGCAGACGATGTATCTCGGGAAAGGCGCATCATCGGCTACGGTCATCAATTTTCTACCGGTTGGAAAGGCAGCACCCCCGCGGCCCAGCAGCATCGCATCCAGCAGAATCTGCTGAACATCCTTGTTGGAAAACTTTTCCAGAACAGAAGCCAGGGCCCGATAACCGCCGCCTTGCCGATATTCCTCCAGGGTTGCAATCCGATCCGGTCTGCGGTTTTGAAATAGAACTTGAGGATATGTTTTAGACATCTGTCTTTAACTTTTCTAAAATGGTATCAAGTTTTTCAGCCGTAAGATGGCCGTATACCTTTCGGTTAATCAGGACGGCCGGCGCTCGATCGCAGTAACCGATGCAGCAAACCGGCAACAGGGTAAACAAGCCGTCGGAAGTGGTTTCTCCCACCTTGATGTCCAATTTTTGACAAAGGTAATCTCGAATGGATTCATATCCATCCAGCCAGCAAATGAGGCTGTCACATATGTGGATGACATATTTGCCGACGGGTTCGCGATAAAGAAACGTGTAAAAAGTCGCGAGTTCTTCGATTTCAAGCGGTGTCATGTTCAAGAGGGCTGCGGCTTCCGCTACGGCCTCGTCGCTCAAATAACCGTAATGGTCCTGAACAGCAAACAGCACATCCACGGCCAGCTCTTGGGGGTGTTGCGCATCTTTTATTTGTTTGGCGAGGGTTTCTTGGACTTTGTCCGGAATCATCGAAATACCTATCTGAGGGGTCGGGGTATTTTTTGCACGGCAAGATGCCGGTTTGTTGCCTGCCAAACCTGACAGCGGCAACTGCCTCGCATTTTACTGCCGGCTATTTAAAAGGTTCACGCTAACAAGAACCAACACCTTGTTTTGCCTTTCTCGGCGGCAATAGCCCTCTGCCCGTTGGAAGCCTAGGAGCGATCAGCTTGTCGTGCAAAAAACACCCCGACCCCTCACCTATCTGTCAATATCCGGCAATATATAATCGATTGAAGCGATGATGGCGATGAGATCCGCTATGGACTCCCCCACCGCCAGCATCGGCATTACCTGCACGTTGGCAAATCCCGGGCCCCGAATTCGCAAGCGGTAGGCATAGCCAAGTCCGTCACTGATCACATAATATCCCTGCTCCCCCCGGGGGATCTCACAAACGGCATATGCCTCGCCCCTGGGAATCTTCGGTCCCCGGGTAACATTGATAAAATGATGAATCAGACTCTCGATGTCTTTGAGCATATCCTCCCGTCTCGGAATCACGTATCGATAATCATCAGATATATGGCGGCCGGGAGGCATCTGAGCGGCGGCCTGTTCAATAATTTTCAAGCTTTGCCGCATTTCCTCGACCCGCACGAGATACCGGGCATAGCAATCTCCTTGGGGCGCGGTGGGCACCTCGAATTCAAAATCCTCATAGCCGGAATAGGGAAACTTTTTGCGCGTATCCCAGTCCAGCCCGCAGGCACGTAAATTGGGACCACTCACACCCCATTCGATGGCATCTTCCAATGACATTCGTCCAATGCCCTGTGTCCGGGCCTTAAAAATAGGGTTTTTCTTGATCAAGGCTTCATATTCTCGCAGGCGCTTGGGAAATATGTTGACAAAGTCATCCACCGCATTTTTCCAGCCTTCCGGCAAGTCAGCGGCTACACCGCCCAATCGAAACCATGATGGATGCAGCCGTCCTCCGGTAATGCGCTCGACTATGTCCATTATCATTTCCCGCTCGCGAAAGGTGTAGAAATTGGGGGTCATGGCACCGACATCGTGGGCATAGGTGGCAAGCCAGACAAGATGGTTGCTCAAGCGAAACAATTCACTGAGCATTATTCGAATGACTTTGGCCCGGTCCGGAACGTCAATGGCTGCTAAAATCTCTACCGCCAATATATAAGAAAGGTTGTTGGCTGCACCGGCCAAGTAGTCAACCCGATCCGTGTAGGGAATGAACTGGTGCCATGATTGCCGCTCCCCGATTTTTTCCACACCCCGGTGATGGTAGCCGATGTCCATGTCGAGTTCGGTAATCTCCTCGCCGTCAAGGGATACAATGTATCGTAATAACCCGTGAGTGCTGACATGGTGGGGACCTATATTCAAAACCAGTTGTTGTTCATTGTCGGTCTTTTTGACATATACGCCACCATCCAGAGGCTGTTGCCTCTGGGCGTCAACAAGGGTGTACGGCGGCATATCCGTGGCGCGACCGGGATGATTCTTTCTCAAAGGATGGCCCTCCCAGTCATGCGGCATGATCAGTCGGTTTAGATTCGGATGGTCCTCGAACCGGATTCCGAACATATCAAATACTTCCCGCTCATACCAGTTTGCGGACGGCCAAATGTCCGTGATACTTTTGGTCACCGGAGCTTTACCATATAGGGGCACTTTCAAACGCAGCCGGGCGGCGGGCTCGAAGGACAAGAGATGGTAGACCAGCGTGTAATCCGGATAAACCTCCGGCTTACGGCGCGCAGATTCGTCAATTGCGGTGAAATCATCGAGACGCCGGTATTGGGGTGTTGCCTTGTGTTTAAGGAAACTTAACACATCTTTGAGACGGGTTTCCGCTACCTGGATCGTGAGCAAATCCGAGGTTTGCGGTGATTGTTGGACAGCATCCCCGAAGCGGTTTCTGAGACTTCGCGCAAGGCGAGCATCGTTGTTGTTCAATTCGATCTGCCGGGGGGGAGGGGTCCACATCAGCTCCGAGCGACTGTCCCAGAATATTGGCGGCACCACCGAAGTGCCCCGTATTTCGGTTCCTTCCATGCCGGGGCCGCGTGGGTCGCGAGATTTCGTCCGTCCGTCCGTCAGCAGCGGTGTTTGACTGCCCTGGTTTCCCCCGGGAAGATGAATAATGGCAGGGGTGGGGCGCTCCTTTGAGATGATCTTTTTTTGGAGCAGCACCAAACCTTGCAATACCGCCTCCGGTCTGGGTGGACAACCCGGTATGTAAACATCAACCGGTAAGATTTGATCGATACCCTGCACCACGCTGTAAACATCATACATGCCGCCACAGTTGCAACACGATCCCATGGAGATGACCCATTTGGGTTCGGCCATTTGCTGGTAGAGGCGCAAAACCACGGGTGCAATTTTTTTGAATACCGTGCCGGAAACAATCAGCAGGTCTGCCTGGCGGGGTGATGGGCGCAAAACCTCGGCCCCGAACCGCGCCATGTCATAACGCGAAGTAAGAGCGGTTGCTTCCTCGACAAAGCAGCAAGACAGCCCGAAAAACATCGGCCAGAGACTGTACTGCCGGGCCCAATTAATGAGCGCATCGGTGCCGGTCAGGAGTCGATTGCTGGACTTTTTTTCGATGTTGGCCCCCACTCAAGTCCTCCTTTTCGCCAGATGTACACGAGACCAAGAATTAACATGACGATGAAAAACGAAATCTGCAACCACCCCGACCAACCGAGCTCTTTGCAGGCAACGGCCCAAGAGAATATGTAGGCGCCCTCCACGTCAAAAATAAGAAAAAAAATGGCGACCAGGTAAAAGGGGACCGGATAGCGGAGACGGGCTGTTCCGGTAGGAATAATCCCACTTTCGTATGCCCGCAGTTTCTCGGGATTTGGTTTTTTTTCCCCGAGCCACCATGCGAGGAATAAAAGAAATGTGATTAAGGCCAATATCAAAGCGCTAAAAACCACCAGGCTAAAAGCACCCGGCTCCCAAGGTGATATGGCTCCTCCGTTGACTATTGTTTGCACGCGTTCCCCCGATTAAAGCAGTTTTCCAAAATTCCTATAGAAAAAGCGACCTAGGATGTAAAGCTAAAACTTCTGGAGCCTGTTGCCGCAGAGAAATCCGGTTAATGCTATTTTTTACGACCCCATTTCCAATTTTCATAGTATCGCCAACCGACAAATGAATTTAATTCCTTGAAATTACGTTCCTTTTCAATCAGACTGGCCCTGGTGACATCACCAATGGAAATGAGGCCGATGTATTTTCCCGCTTTCTCGACAAGTAAATGACGAACAAACAACCCCAGAAACATTTCTTCAAGCTTGTGAATGCGGGTGTCGTGCGGAGCGCTTTTTACCGGGGAAGTCATGTAATCCCCGATCTTTGCGGTTTTAGGGTCAAACTCGGGGTTGATAATTTCGCGTAACAAATCTTTTTCCGACCATATGCCAACGATCTCATCATTTTTGGTGACCAGTATGACCCCGATCTTATTTTCAACCATCTTCCGCGCGGCCTGATAGATCGTATGATCGTAAGGGACGCTGATAATTTCCCGGTTTTTATCGTTTGCAATTTCTTCAGCTGTTTTCATGGGCCTCTCCTATCATTGAGCCCCGTTTTTCGGCTTTTATCACCCTCTGGGCATTGATTTTAAGTTGCAAAACGGCTATTTTTCAGGGCTCAAAATACATTGATACCTCAAGGGTGCAACCGTAACGGTTGTGTTTTCAATGAATTTAATTTATTCAACCTATACTTTCAAGGGTATTTTTCATTAGAGCTGACGGATGGAGGAACCCCATTATGGCCGATCGAGTCCCACAACCGTCCCGGGGAAGCGTCCGAGAGCCGAACTTGGATCAGGTTGAAATTTCAAAATTTGATACCCGTGTGGCGGACTGGTGGGATAACCGGGGCGGCTTCAGAGGATTGCACGATATCAATCCGATTCGGCTCGAATATATCAATAACCGCTCCAATTTAGCCGGCAAACGGGTACTCGATATCGGCTGCGGCGGCGGCATTCTATCCGAGGCCATGGCAGCAGCGGGGGCTGTGGTGACCGGTATTGACGCAGCTAAAGCGCCATTGGCGGTTGCAATAAAGCATCTGCAACTCAGCGGAATGCATGTCGACTACCGACAGGCAACGGCCGAACAGATGGCGGCAGACCGACCCGAAAGTTTTGACGTCGTCACATGCATGGAACTGCTGGAACATGTACCCCAACCGGCTTCCGTCGTGCAGGCTTGCCAGGGTTTGGCAAAATCCGACGGGGACGTCTTTTTCGCAACCCTGAATCGCAATTTGAAATCATTTGTGCTGGCTGTTGTATGCGCGGAATATATCCTTGGAATTGTGCATAAAGGAACCCATCAATACCGAAGATTCATTAAACCCTCTGAATTGGAAAGGTGGGCCCGCGAATCAGGGCTGTCCTTGCAAGATGTCACGGGTTTGCATTATAATCCCATATTTCGCAAGTGTTGGCTGGGTGGTAATGCCCACGTAAATTACGTGATGCACTTCAAGAAACGATAAGGTCGGAGAGTTATGCCACCTGACCCTTGCCAGCAGCGGAATCGCGCAATGTTTGAATGCCTTGGGGAGCCTTGCGATGGATCATAGCAAAAATACTAAAAAATTGCCCGTAAGACGCAACCATATGTGTTTTGGCTGCAGCCCCGTTAATCCTTCGGGTCTGCAAATGCAATTTTATGTGAACAAGGATTCGGTCATATCCTGGCTGACAGTCCCCGCGCACCTGTGCGGCTGGGCTAATCTGGTTCATGGCGGGGTTGTCACGGCCATTCTGGATGAAATTATGAGCTGGTCTGCTTTATACTTTCTCAAAAAAGTCATCGTCACCAGAACCATATCCATCGAGTTCATTAAACAGGTTTATATCCAGCAGGAGCTGAAAGCCGAAGGAAAAGTCAACCGGATCATCAGCGAAAAAGAAGTCATCATGGAAGGCCTCATTTACAACACCAAAGGCGAAATTTGCACCAGATCCGAGGGCAACTTCGCCCTGCTGAAACCCAAAATTGCCAAAAGACTCGGCGTGGTGGACGAAACGGTTTTAAAAGATCTGGAGCCGCTAATCAACGGGCCGTTGCCCAGATCGTTTTGAACGGTCATTACAATTAAATGAGGGGTCGGGGTGTTTTTTTCACGGCAAGCTGATCGCTCCTGCGCTTCCAACGGGCAGAGGGCTGTTGCCGCCGAAAAAGGCAAAACACGGTGTTGGTTTTTGTTGGCCTGAAAGTTTTAAATAACCGGCAGTAAAATGCAGGGTAGTTGCCGCTGTTAGGCTTGGCAGGCAACAACCCGGCATCTTGCCGTGAAAAAAACACCCCGGTAAT
>JASFTQ010000055.1:0-18358 GCA_050053515.1 Desulfobacterales bacterium
CCCCCCCGACCCCTCACTTAATTAACCCAGATTTAATTTGAGTCCTTATTCAACATGGATGTTATACCGGCAGCGAGACTTTTTGGCAATACCTCAGTCACCGGAGGTTATTGTTGGAATCTCGATAATGAACTCGGCACCGCCGAGCTTGCCTGTCTCAACGCGAATGGAACCACCGTGGTCCGAGATTATTCTGTGACACAAGCTGAGGCCGATACCTGTGCTGTCCGGTTTGGTAGTGTAGAAGGGATCAAATATCATTTCCCTGTATTCCAACGGTATGCCCGGCCCGGAATCCAGAATCCGGATGGCAACATGATTGTTTTTTGCGGATGAGAGGACCTGGATTTTTTTCTCCCCGGATATTTTCTTCATGGCATCAGCAGCATTGTTCATTAGATTTAATATGACTTCTTCCATAAGCTGGGGATCGAATCGGCATTTCGGCAGATCCTCACTCAAGGCGGTATCGACTCGAATACCGCTTTTCCGCATGGTAACGGCGGTGAGTCTAATTGCTTCCTCGATGGAATGATTGACGTCTGCCGAAACGAACTTGGGTTCACTCGGTTTTGAAAAATCCATCACCCGCCGGATAACCGACTCAATTTTTGCTGATGCTGATTTTACGTGTTGAAATATGTCCTGTATTGTTTCTGTTTGTTCCTCCCCTCTTTCATAAAGCTTCTGAAGGGTATTGAGATAAATATTAATGCCGGAAAGCGGATTCCTGATTTCGTGCGCAATGCCGGCGGCAACTCGCCCTAAAGATGCCATTTTGTCCTGAAGGATTAAAAGATGTTCCAATTTTTTAGTTTGGGTCACATCCATCATATTTGCCAATATGGCATCTTTGCCGCGAAATTCAATGGCGCTTGTCCGACAATTAATCCAATTCATTTCAGAAATGGTATCCCCTTGTCCTCCCGGAACAAGCCTGAAATCGATATCTAAAGTTTGGAGCGAATTTGAGCTTAAATCCTCGCTAAATTTTTTTATTTTTTCGACATCATCAGGATGAATCCGCTTAAGATCACCGAATATAGTGGGCCTTGGCAATGGTCCTAGAAGTCTTTCTTGTTCACTGTTTTGATAAACGACCTGGCCATTCTGAATAATAGAGATGCCGGTAAGCGAGTTTTCCACCAGCCTTCGAAAACGCTGTTCGCTTTCCCGTAATGCTTTTTCAGCATGTTTTCGCTCTACAATTCGACCTAACCGCTCGGCGACAGCTCTTAAAAGGCTTCTTTCTTCTTCAAAGAAAGGGCCCTCGCCGCATTCCGGCATTTCCCCCAGATAACATACGATGATCTCTCCGCTGCGCTCTCCGTATACTATAAGGTCGAACTCCAGCGTCCATTCTGTATCCATAAAATTTCGCGTACTAAATTCTTGATCACCCAAAGTTATCCTTGCACCGGTCATTTCTGGATACTGCATGGCCGGTGGGAGCAAATCCACAGTTCCTTGAAGGATATCATCCAAAGAATAGGCACGCTTTTCAACCAGATTTGAGAGGCTAAACAAACAATTCAGCTCCTTGACCCGCTCCTCGAGTTGGCTCAGGCTTTTTCGCAAAGCCTCCTCAGCCTCCTTGCGCTCGTTGATATTAAAGGCAATCTCCATGCGAACCAAGCGCCCATCCGGCCAATGGATAGCCCGGTCGATACACTGATACCAGTTACCCGTTTTAGTATTTTTTAGCTCCCATACAACCGGAGGATTGGGGATGCCATTGTTTCCAACTAACATGCGGTTCGTGCAAAAGGAACAGGGGAATTCTTGTCCCTCCTGAAGCACCTCATAACACTTTTCGCCCACCAGTTCGGGCCCGTAATTATCTTCGCAATAGCGGTTGACCGCCAGTATCTCGTAGGTCTCCATGTCAGCCACATAGACAGGTCCTTCGATGGCATTGAAAATAGCGAATAACTCCTCTATTTGTCTATAAATTGCCTCTACAGCCCGCATCCGATCCGTGATATCAACGGCAAAGCCGATGGCATAGCCCGCATCCTCCTGACCATTGATCCTTATTCCTGTATCGCGCACCCATAGCCATTCTCCATCTTTTCTCATAATTCTGTATTCGACATCATATCGTTGGTTGTGTCTGAACAGTGATTGCCATGCCTCTCTCACCATGGAAATGTCATCAGTATGGATTTTTTCGCGCCAAACCTGATCGGGGGCCTCATATATTTCTTCCGGAGTATATCCAAATATTTTTTCCACGTTAGGGCTAATGAAGGTAAGGTTACCCTCCAGGTCTGTCTTCCATATGACAGCCGGCGTCCAATCAACAATGGTGCGATATTTCGCTTCACTCTCCCTCAGTGCCTCCTCCATCCGTCTTTGCTCTTCTTCAAGATCAATCCTATACAGGCCGAAAGCAATATCCTGGGCAATTTCATGAAACAGCCCTCGCTCTTCTTCATCAGTTGTAAACTCAGCAGCGAGGGATACAGTTAACAGGCCATAAACCTTTCCATCGTGTTCTAGCCGCACAGTCATGGCACTCCTGCCTGCGTATGTTTCTGATAAAGGACAGTCTTTGCAGGTAAAAAACGGGGTTTCGGTTATGACGACCCCGGATTGATTCAGCGACTTCTGGACGCATTGGATCAATTGACCGTGTTTTAAACGTTCAGCCACCTGCAGGAATTCCTTGCCCAAGCCGACTTCGGTGGTCGCCAATAATCTACCGGCCTTATCCAGCAGGGCAATCCAGCAGTTGTAATAACCCCGATTCTCGACAAGGGTGTTACAGACGCCCTGAAGCAATTTTGTGCGGTCCTTTTCCTTGACCAGCAGTTGGTTGACACTTCGGATGGCACGCAACACGAGATTAAGTCGCTTTATCTTCTCCGCGTCTTTTTTAAATTTCAATCGCCACATTCCAACGATTAAACCGAAAGCTCCGCCGAACAGGACAGGCACGACATATCCATGCCAAAATAACGGATAACCGGCTATCACTTTTTGCGCTGTAGAAAAAAGGCTCAATACAACTGCACCGGTTAAAAGGGATAGTAATATACTGAAGACGCCTTTCATAACTGCTTCTAAATCATTGTCCTCAAAAATGAGTTGTTGAAATTTTTCTAATAAAAATGTCGAAATTTTTCTAACTTTGCGAGCGGCATCCGCAAATCCATAAGGGCTAAAGATTTATATAGCTAAAATCATTAAATTTATCTGAATCACACTATTTGGCACACTTCATGCTTTCCAAATGAAAAAGAAAAATTTTTGAAACAAAATTTAGGCTTTCGCTCAATCTTTTGTAAGCTAATTCATAGAACCTTTCAATAATAAATACAAACTTCGGAAAATAGGGGGCTTTTGAAAATGAAAATTGCTGTTAGTTCAAAAGGAAAGGACTTGAAATCCGAATTGGATCCTCGCTTTGGCCGATGTGCTTTTTTTTTGATCGTTGACCCCGATGACATGAGTATTGAGGTTTTCAACAACGAAAGTGGGAACCTGGCAGGCGGCGCCGGCATTCAAGCGGCACAATTTGTGGCTTCAAAAGGGGTGAATGCCGTTATCACCGGAAATTGCGGGCCCAATGCCATCGACACCCTTGCTGCAGCCGGCATTAAACTGTTTGTAGGGCAGTCGGGTGTCATACGAGACGTTGTGAGCCAATTTAAAGAGGGCGGCCTAAAACCTACTGATACCGCCACCGTTGACAGCCATTATGGAATGAGTGAAGAACCGCTCAGCGAAGTCTCCCGGTCGCAGGCATTTGTTCAGGGGATGGGCATGGGCCGTGGCAGAGGCATGGGTGGTGGTATACGCAGATCAGGTCTGCAAGCTGGAGAACAAACAAGCTCCGGGGAGGAGTTGGGTAAACTTAAAAAACAGGTCAAAGACTTAAACGAGAAGATGAAACAGATCATTGATCGGATCGACCAGATAAAAAAAGATTAAAGATGATTCATTTTCTAACTATGAGGAGGGATTTCTTGTGCCAGTGGAAAAAGATGCAAAAGTTAAACGGCTCGGAGAAAAGGTAGCCAAAGAAACCATTCCCGCCAAGACCAGAAAAAAAGCTGATCCGATTCAGGCCTCAATCGATGAAGCCACCCGGGAAATGATCACACGCTCTCATGAATTGGAAATTGAAACGGTTTTTGATCGCGCCGAGAACATGAAGCCTTGCAATATCGGGGTGCAGGGCACCTGCTGCAAAAACTGCGGCATGGGCCCCTGCCGCCTTCCCCTGCCAAAAGCGGGTATCGAGGGTGAAGATACACGCAAGGGACTTTGCGGTGCTTCTCCCAATACCATCGCAGCTCGTAATTTCATCAGGATGATTGCCGGCGGTGCCGCAGCCCATTCGGATCACGGTCGCAGCGTCGCCGAGGTCTTTATGTCTGCTGCCCGAAAAGAAACGGATACATATAAAATAAAGGATGTTCACAAACTGTTATCCATCGCGCCGTATTTTAATGTGGCCACCAGTGTTGCGGTCGACGGTGAGCAGGTTGACCGCGATATTGATGAAATCGCCCTCGAAGTTGCCGAAAAGGCCCTCAATGAATGGGGCAAGGCCGAGGGCGAATTGCTCTATCTCAAACGCGCACCCCAGCCATTGTATGAAAAGTGGAAAAAGGCCGGTGTTTTGCCCCGGAATATCGACCGAGAAATCGTGGAAATTATGCATCGCACTCATATCGGTGTCGACCAGGATTATAAAAACCTGATGAAGCAAGGCACCCGGGCCGCCATCGCAGACGGGTGGGGCGGTTCAATGCTGGCAACCGATTTGCAGGACGTTTTGTTTGGAACGCCGTATCCCGTGCAATCCGAGGCAAATCTAGGGGTTATGAAAGAAGACCATGTGAATATCGTCATTCATGGCCATGAACCGGTTCTTTCTGAAATGATCGTGGCGGTGGCCCAGACCCAAGAAATGGAAGAATACGCCAAAGCAAAAGGGGCCAAGGGCATCCAGCTGTCGGGGATCTGTTGTACGGCCAATGAAATCCTGCAACGTCACGGTGTACCTCTGTGCGGGACATTTTTACAGCAGGAATTGGCCATCATTACCGGCGCCTGCGATGCGATGGTTGTTGATATTCAATGCATATTCCAGAATTTGGCCAACGTGGCCAAATGCTTCCATACCAAACTGATTACGACGCATCCCATCGCCAAAATGGAGCAGGACAATGTCATCCACATTGAGTTTGACGAGCATTATGCCCTGGAGGATGCCAAGAAAATTGTCAAACTGGCGATCGATAATTTCCAAAACCGGGGGGCCGAGGTCATGATCCCCCGGCACAGAGCCGCCCAAATTGCAGGTTTTGGCGTTGAGGCGGTTGAATACCATCTGGGCGGAACCTTCCGGGGTTCCTATTATACCTTGAATGATAATATCATCAACGGTCGTATCCGCGGTATTGCCGGGGTTGTCGGCTGCAACAACGCCAGAACCAGACACAATGAGGGACACATTGCGGTCGTAAAGGAATTGATAAAAAATGACGTGATAGTCTTAACCACCGGTTGCAACGGCATTGCCTGTGCCATGGAAGGCCTCCTCACGCCTGAATCTGCAGCAGTCTATTGCGGTCCGGGATTGGCCGAAATTTGTGAAACCGTCGGTATTGCACCGGTATTGCATATGGGCTCCTGCGTGGATAACAGCCGCATCCTTCTGGCGGCAACGGAAGTCGTCAAAGCCGGTGGTCTCGGTTCCGATATTTCCGAGTTGCCGGCGGCCGGAAGTGCCCCGGAATGGATGAGCGAAAAGGCGATCAGTATCGGACACTATTTTGTGGCTTCGGGGGTTTACACGGTTTTCGGCGTAACCCTGCCGGTTTCCGGGGCCCCCGTATTTCAAAAATATATCTTTGAAGAATTTGAAAAACTGTATGGTGGCATGTGGGATCTTGAAACCGACCCGATAAAGCACGCCCATAAAATGATCGCCCATATTGACAAGAAAAGAAAGGCCCTCGGCATCGATAAGGCCCGAGAAAGAATCATGGTGGATATGGCGGACCGAAGAGAGATGGCATCCGTTTAGAGTGATTGCCGAAAAAAATACAGGGAGTTGATGCATGATTATCAGTATAGCCAGCGGAAAAGGGGGTACGGGCAAAACGACCGTCGCGACCAACTTGGCGGTTTCCATTGGTACCAATGTACAACTGCTTGATTGTGATGTGGAAGAACCTAATGCGCATCTTTTTATTCATCCGTTTTTTGATGAAACCGAGGTTGTTTCAACACCGGTCCCGGAAGTCAATCTGGAAAAATGCACGCGCTGCGGAAAATGCGCTGAAATTTGCCAATTCAAAGCCATTGCCGTTGTTGGTGAGACGGTGTTGACCTTTCCGGAGCTTTGTCACAGTTGCGGTGGCTGTATGGAAGTGTGCCCTGAAAACGCTATTTCCGAAACAGGCCGGGAACTGGGAATCCTCCAGAAAGGGTTTTTTGACGGCATCGAATTTATCCACGGCAAGCTGCGGGTCGGTGAGGCTATGTCGCCGCCTCTGATCAAAAAGGTGCGCTCAGCAGCCATGAAGGATAAATTCACTATTATCGATGCGCCACCGGGAACTTCCTGTCCGGTGATTGCATCCATCAAAGACACCGATTTTGTCCTTATGGTTACAGAGCCAACGCCCTTTGGCCTGCATGATTTGAAACTTGCGGTTGAGGCCGTAAAAATACTCGGCATCCCCTGCGGGTTGGTTATCAATCGTTCGGATGTCGGTGATGGAAAGGTTAAAGCATACGCGGGAGAAAAAAACCTGCCGGTGCTTATGGAAATTCCCTTTGATCGCAGAATCGCCGAAGCTTATTCGATGGGGCAGATGATCGTAGATATTATGCCGGACTGGAAGAAAAGATTTTTGGAGCTCTATGAGAATATTAAATATCTCGTAAATTGAAAGTATGCAATCTACAGCGAGTGGTTCAATTATCCGGCAGATAATCTTTTTATGACTTCGTAGACCTCCACGGGGCTTAAATTGTTTTCTTCCGCGATCTTTTTAAGGCTCATGTCCGCCGAGGCTTTGATATTTTCTTTGGCCAAACCCCTCATAATAACTGGAATGTTCAAATTGTAAGCATTGCAGATGTCGGCGATAGTTCGCCGGCCCATGCCGGGCGTTGGTGAATCCGGCAGCAATTTGTCTAGGCGGCTTGAACCTTCTTTTGGCTTCATGGCCGAATACACCTGTTGCGGAGACAGGTGATTTATTTTTGCAATCTCCAGCAAGGTCTGATTTTCATCCGCCAGGCTGATTCCGGCACTCCTCAAATTACCGACACTTTCAGCCAGATCCAGATTGACTTTTCCGGCAAATGTCTTGAGTGTCGAAAGCTCGGCATGACCATAGGGCGGCTCCCCGTAACGCACGGCGGCGGCATCTTTTATGGATGTGCTCCAATCGATGATCCAGCTGAAAGGCGGTAGATATATGTAAGCTCCCATGATGAATACGGCGGTAATTGCAAGCGCCGCATTGAATTCCGGGGTAAACACTTTGAGCTGCTTGGCCTTGTTTTTCAGGTAGGACACGATCGGTTTCCAGTTGTAATAAACATGAAATGAAATGGATATCAGCAACAGCACTCCCAGGATAATGTGAATGTTGCCCCATTGTGTTTTGGTTAGCCCCCACAGGCGCCAGTCTGCCCAATATGCAATGCGCCCTTGGGGTACGATATAAAGAATAATTGCGGTGAGAATCAGTAAACTAAAGGATAGCAATGCAGTCAGGGACGTTATTCTTCGAATTTTCATGGGGTCTAAACTCCTTTTTTTCCTGCTAAAGAGCCGCAGAATAATCGTATGTTACACATACATGCCAAAAGACAAAAAAATCCTGCTAAATTGTCGGTTCTCTTTCGATGACCGGTTTGTATGACAAGAAACAGATATCAAAAACTGAACGGTCGCTTCAAGTCATAAAAGGAATGTAAAAAAAGGGCCCCACCGATAGGGTAAGGGCCCAATTTTTGATCTGCCGCGTATGGCATTAAAGGAGAGTATGCATTGGAAGAAATATTCCTGGAGATACACCCGTGCTTAATTTTGGAAGCGCTCTTTGGTTTCCCACTCCTGGATTTCAGCTTCTTCTTCTACTTCTTCCCATCCGGTAATCATGGCCCGGGTATGTGTTGAGATAGTGTGTCCGGTGGTAATCATATAAATATGAACAATTACAAACGACAGAATCGCAAAACCACCGGCCACATGGATGATGGCCAAAACCTTGAGGTTCAAAAAAGTAAGCCCCCACTGTGACCAGGAATTATAGGTCCAGTATAAAAACCCGGTGGCCATTTGTATCGGCAGCAGCAGGGCAGCCAGTGCCAGATAAGTTAACCGCTGCAAAGGATTGTGTTTGGCTTCTTTGCGTTTGGGGACCGGATGGGGCTCGCCCCGGAAAATTCCGTAAAGATAGTAGCGCACCACCTCGAGCATCTTTTTAGTTGTCGGTATGTATTGTCGCCACTCACCGGTGGTAAACACCCAGAAAACGAAAAATGCGAATGCAACCAGCCAGGCGATGCCGACGAAATTATGCACCTCTACCGCCGTTTTAAAGCCCAATAGAGAGACGCTGTCGTGGACTTCAAGGCCGGTTATGATCAGCAATATAATTAAGACGGTTTGCAGCCAGTGCCAAAACCGCTCATAGCGGGTATACAGATATATGTTTTTCATTTTGTTGCCTGTCATGGCTTATTCCTCCTTTTTCCCTCTATTGCCATTGGTGAAGATCCGCCCCAATCCGTGGATGACAACGCCGCCCAGCGACCCGAAGACTGCCAGCCAGCCCAATATGTCGATGACTCTGGAATGGTCGCGGGCGGGCATGTAAAATCCGGCTAAATTCACCAGCCGGCTGCCATCACTAGTATGGCATTCCTTGCAGCCGAGGGATTTATCCTTGGGAGCCACCATATGCGTGGTGGGAAACACATAACTGGTTTGGACCCAGTCGAATTCACCGCTGAAGGGCAGACCGGCCTTTTGCATGCCGCTGGCAAGGGCATTTTTCCAGTCATATTTTGCCCAGTAGGCATCGGTATTCTTTTTGCCAAAGAGATGCGGAATCAGCAGGGTTTTGTTTATTTTGTCGTAAGGTTGTTTGCCGCGGTGAACCTTAAAAGGTGCAATTCGAGAATTCGGATCATCTTGACTGCCCACCGGCCGGTTTATGCGAACCTCTGTGGCAGGATCGATCATATCCCTGGCAGTTATGGCTTCGATGGACCCATTGTACCAAAAATATTCCGGCTTGGCGTTTTTGGCCCATCTCATTTCGCCTTTCTTGGTGAAGTAAGTGGGTTTGCCAAACGGCCCTTTTACCTTATAAGGCTTGCCGTTCTTTTTTTCACCGGCTTTGGACCAGTCCCACCACACCTTGGTGGGATTGACACGCGCAAATTCCGAAATGTGACAGCTTTGGCAGGCCACTTTATCGGTGTGATCATTGGCTTTGACACCCGGTTTGTGAGGGGTGCTGCTGTGACAAGACTCGCAGGTGATCTTGGATGTCAGGTCGTCCTCAATCAAACTCTTACGATGTGCAGCCGCAGGGGTAGCATAGGTTCGCCCTGCGATCTGATGCACGACGGTCGTGTGGCAGCGCACACAGTCAAAATTCTGACCGTCGGCACCCATATGCACGTCCAATTGCTTGTTGGGCTTCATTAAAGATGAATCCATATCACCGTGTTTGACGCCGTCACCCCCGCCGCCAAAAAAGTGGCAGGTTCCGCAATTCTTGCGGGTCGGCCGCCCGACACTTTTGGCCACCTTGTTCCAGTCCGGCGGCAGATAGGTCTTGCCATTGCCCTTGAAAACCGTGGGTTTGGCAACCGGGTTTCCGGCCCCCGCCGGAAACTTTTTATAGGTGCCGGTCTGTTCATGGCACACCAGACAGTCGACCTTTGACTGATCGGAAAAATCATAGCTTTGGTCTTTCCAGCCGTAGCCGGCATGGCACGACGTACATCTCGGTTCGTTGCCGTGGATGGCGATACAGAAATTATTGATCGTGATACCGGCCTTGCCGATCCGTTTTTCCTTGGCCACATTCGGATCAAGCCAGCTCCAGTGAATTGTTTTGTGGAACTGGGACGCCGCCTCGGAATGACAGGAGAGGCAGGCCTTGGTCACTTCCGGGCCGGATTTGAATTCCTGCTGCAGGATTGGGTGTTTGGAATGGTCCGCTGTAATCCAGAGCTGTCCTTTCTTTATTGCCTGTTGCGCCATTGTACGACCCGGCGCCTGATCCGTTTGTTTTGCAAATACCTCGGCCTCAGACCAGCATAGAAACAGGCACAGCGTTACGCAGAACAGCAGAACGCTGAATCGTCTCTCTTTTAACATTATCATATAGTCCTCCCTAAATGAGTCTTTCAGTCCGAGGAGATCATTTGCAACCCTCGTGCCAAATGCAATACAATCCTAAAAATAATAAATATCAGAAATTATTATATATAATTTATAGAATTGAAACTTGCACCCGGAATATGTTAATGCTATGTTAACACTTGTTAACTTAACAGATTTACACCATTCACAGTGGGATATTAATAATGAATTTATCCAAATATTGGAAAACAATTGTCGACACGCTGCAGGATGGCCTGCTGGTTATAGATCCGAAGGGAACGATATTGGCCGTGAACCCGGCTGCCGAACGATTAACCGGTTATAGGTCCGATGAACTGGTCGGCCAATCTTGCCGCATTCTGGATTGTACCGGATGTGAAATCATTGGAAGGGGAGCTGCTGAAAAATGGTGCGCCCTCTATGCCAAGGGCGACGTCCGGGCCAAGAACTGTTTTATTACCAGCAAGGAGCACCGCACCATCAACGTGGTCAAAAATGCCTCGGTCTTGCGAGATGAGAAGGGACGAATAATCGGGGCTGTGGAAACGCTCAAGGATTTATCGGACCTTGTACGGCAGCAGGAAGAAATCCTGTCATTACGCAAAACGCTTTATCTGGAGGATGGCTATCACGGAATTCTGGGAAAATCACCGGTTATGCACCGGCTTTTCGAGCTGATCGAAAATGTGGCCCAGACAGAGTCACCGGTCATGATTTATGGCGAGAGCGGATCCGGCAAAGAGCTGGTCGCCAGAGCCATCCATGAGGTTAGCCGCCGCCAGGATAAACCCTTCATCAAGGTCAACTGCGCTGCATTAAACGAAAACCTCCTGGAAAGCGAGCTCTTTGGCCACACCCGGGGGGCGTATACCGGCGCAGAGCGCACCCGTATCGGCCGTTTCGAGGCTGCCCACGCGGGGACAATTTTTCTCGATGAAGTCGGTGATATTCCACTGTCGACCCAGATTAAACTCTTACGGGTTCTCGAGGAAAAGGAGATCGAAAGAGTCGGCGACAACATGCCGATCGCTGTGGATGTCCGCATATTATCGGCCACCAACAAAGATCTTGAACAATTAATTACCCGGGGACTTTTCCGGGAAGATTTATTTTTCCGCATTAATGTCTTTCCCTTGAAAACCCCTTCTTTGGCGGAAAGACGCGAAGACATTCCCATGATCGTCGAAAAGTTCATTCGGCGTAATAAAAGTGAAGGGGACAAGAAAATTCTCGGAATTACGCCCGAGGCCATGGAAAGGCTTCTGATCTACTCTTGGCCCGGAAATGTCAGAGAACTCCGTAACGCTATTGAATATGCTTTTGTATTATGCCCCGGCGGCGAAATCGATATTCATCACCTCCCTCCTAAAGTTACGCAGAGCGACACCGTTGGCGAGCCAATTTTTGATACCACGCCTGCTGACCAATTGGAAAGACAAAGATTGATACGGATTCTGCGACAAACCGGCGGTAATCAATCAGAGGCGGCCAGAATTCTCGGTGTCAGTCGGGTGACCGTTTGGAAAAGAATAAAAAGATACGGCATCGATCTAAAGAAAATGTAACCTGCTGATCTCCCCGTCTTAAAAAATATCTCCGGATATTCCAAAAATAACAAAATGAGGGGCCGAATTCATTGTGAAGCTCCCAACCCTTTGAGGGGGGGCTTTCCGGTGAGAAAAATAAATTAATTGCGGGGTCGGGGTATTTTTTTCACGACAAGCTGATCGCTCCTGCGCTTCCAACGGGCAAAGGGCTATTGCCGCCGAGAAAGGCAAAACGCGGCGTCGGTTATTGTTGGCGTAAACCTTTTAAATAGCCGGCAGTAAAATGCAGGGCAGTTGCCGCTGTTTGACTTGGCAGGCAACAACCCGGCATCTTGCCGTGAAAAAAATACCCCGACCCCGCAATTAATCAGGGATTGGGGCAATTTATTTTGTCTGTAACGAATTAACAATGGTTGTCTCATAAAAGGGACAACCATTCCATCACCATAGCAAAGTGGGAGGACATATATGAAATATCGCTGGAAACTGATGATATTGCTGCTGATCATCTCAATAGCACCTATGGTCGGTTTGAGAACCTTCGGAATCCATAAAGTCCGTTCAATGGCCGATACACTTAGCGCCCAGGTAAAAGAAAATCGGGCCGACGGTGAGACAACCCATCACTCCCGGTTAATGTTGGAAACAATTCATGACCGCGTCAGTGACATTGAAACTTTGTCAGCCGGCTTTCTATATTTTCTGATATCGGTTACAGGTGTCCTGGCTTTGCTGTTTTCTCGTACGGTGACCAGGCCCCTTGACGCCCTGGCGCAGGCGGCTCAAAAACTTGCCGCTGGAGAGTTTAAAACACGCGTGAATATACGATCTCGGGACGAATTTGGTGACATGGGGCGTATTTTCAATAGCGTCGGTCCCCGATTAGAAGCGCATTATAAAATGCGTCAAGCACTGGATGTCGCAAACGAAATCCAGCAACATCTTCTTCCTGAATCGCCGCCGCAGTTTCCCGGCTTGGAGATTGACGGAACGGCCCTCTACAGTGATGAAACAGGCGGCGACTATTTTGATTATTTGTGTGTCAAGGAACAGGAGCGGGAAAAATTGTGTGTGGTTGTAGGGGACGTGGCCGGTCACGGCATTCCTGCAGCACTATTGATGGCGACCGCGCGTGGGTTTTTGCGCTTACGCGCATCGATGCTGGGAAAACTTAGCGATGCTGTTGCTGATGTTAACAGGGCATTTATAAAAGATGTCGAACGCTCAGGTCGATTCATGACCCTCTTTTGGGCACAAATCGACCGGAGCCGAAACCGCATGGATTGGGTCAGTGCCGGGCATGACCCGGCCATTCTTTTCGATCCAAAGACAGCCTCACTCCAGAACCTTCAGGGTAAGGGGATGCCTCTGGGAGTGGCTGAGGATGCGGTCTATGAAGAGTTTTCCTGCAATATCGAGTCGGGACAAATTATTTTCTTAGGTACGGACGGCATTCGGGAAACACGTAATGAAAAAGGTGAAATGTTCGGCAAAGACCGCCTCCAGGAGATAATTCGCCGCTCTGCAAAAGAATCGGCCCAAACCATCAAACATGCTATTCTGGATGCCGTTGCCGAGTTCCGCGGCAATACGAAACAGGAGGATGATCTGACGCTGGTAATAATAAAGGTGACGGAGGAGGTGACCAGCTGACCATCTCCTTATGGTTCAATTTCATTTTGCCCCTGGCCGGTTCGCTTCCCTGCAATCCCCGCCTTTTTGGGCGGGGCGAAGGGAAGCTATCTAAAACAGATTTTTTCCTTTTGGGGCTGCGAAGCACTGCCGAACGGCAGAACCTCCGCCCTTTAGGGAGGAACTTCACACCGTGGTCTGTCTTACTGGGCTTAGACAGCCCCTTGCCAGTTAAAATCAGCGGGGCGAGCAGCTTGTCATGCAAAAAATGCGCCGGCACCTGAAATAATTGTTGTTGAAAAAAATGTGATTAAGTGATTACACATTCAACGATAAGCATTAAGCATTCCGAACCCCGGAATTGCCGGAAGTTGGTGGCAGAAAATAGAAAGTTTGGTATGACAGCACCGGCAATGGAGTTGGTTGAGCTGCTTGGCGGTAACATCCGGGCAAGGATCCGGGGCTCGGCAGGGAAAGTGAAGCCTGGCCGCGGCAATTCGCCGATGCGCCAAAACCGCCATGGCGACGGCGCGCTGCGCGGCATCCTGGCGAAGGAAAGGAAATTTAGTTTTGTAATCCCGATTTAAAGACACGGGAGGCGGGAAAGTAGGACCATTATCGTCATGACACACCGGAAAGTTTTGGTTATCGAAGACAATGAATTGAATATGATACTGGTAAGAGATCTCCTCAAGCTGGGCGGTTTTGAGGTAATCGAAGCTGTGACGGCCGAGGAGGGTGTTCAGTTGGCCCGTGATCATCTTCCCGATTTGATACTGATGGACATTCAGTTACCCGGAATGGACGGCTTGAGTGCCACAAGGATCATTAAAAGCGATCCGGATACAAAGGGGATTGCGGTTGTGGCCCTGACCTCCTATGCCATGCAGGGCGATATGGAAAAGGCCCAAGAAGCCGGTTGCGTTGGTTACATCACCAAACCGATTGAAACCCGGAATTTTGCAAAAACAATTTCGCAATATATGAAAAATGACAAGGTTTAACAGATCACATCATTTTTACCTGGGGATAATCAGCCATGAAAAAATACACGCAGTGCGTCCATAGCGGCAGCTATAAAGATGACGTGACCAAGGGGGTGAATACACCCATTTTTACCTCATCTTCTTTCGGTTATCTGGACACTCCTGAAAATATCTACCCCCGCTACTTCAATACCCCGAATCAAAAATCTGTTGTAATCAAGTTGTGTGCGTTGGAAAATGCCGAGGATGGTTTGCTGTTTAGCTCCGGTATGGCCGCCATTAGCACGGTGATATTCTCGCTGTTGAGCAGTGGGGATCACGTTGTTTTACAGCGGGATATTTACGGCGGCACCCACCACTTCGTAACCGCCGATTTTGAAAGATTCGGTATCGAGTATACGTTTGTATCAAACAATACTGAAGAAATCGAACAGGCAGTTAAGAAAAATACCAGGGTTATCTACATCGAAACACCTTCCAACCCGCTGCTCCGTATTACCGACATTGAAGCTGTGGCTCAAATTGCCAAACCCCATAACATAGTTACTATCATAGATGGCACATTTGCCACCCCCGTCAACCAAAATCCCCTTGACCTGGGCATCGATATCGTGGTGCACAGCGGAACCAAATATATCGGCGGCCACTCTGATCTATGTTGCGGCGCCGTGTTGACGTCGCAGTATTTGGCCCAAAACATTAGAGCGTCGGCAGCCAACTTTGGCGGCAGTTTGAATGCATTGACCTGTTATTTGATTGAAAGGAGTTTGAAGACCCTGGGCATCCGGGTGGAAAAACAAAGCCGCAATGCACTATTCATCGCACAAAAGTTGCAAAAAAATCCTAAAATCAAAAAGGTATACTATCCGGGTTTAGATAATCATGAGGGATTTGATATTGCCAGAAAGCAAATGAGCGCATTTGGCGGCATGCTCTCATTCGAATTGGACGAGCAAACCACGGACACGGATAAATTTCTGCGAAACCTTCATCTGATAAAGCCGGCTCTCAGTCTTGGCGGTGTTGAAACCATTATTTGCTCACCGGCGACCACCTCCCATGCCAAAATCAGTCCCGCCGAACGCGCCGAGCTCGGCATCATGGACGGGCTTCTGAGATTGTCGGTGGGTATCGAAGACGGTGATGATCTGCTGGCCGACATCCATCGGGCATTGGGATAAAGATTTAACAAAAACCTGATACACTTCAACCTAATTTGAACCGATCTTGAAATGTCCGAATTTTTTTGCCGCCCAGAACCCGGGCATACGTTCCCATCATTCAACCACCGTCAGCGCCGACAATATGGTCCAACGTCGCCGCATGTTCCTCTTCCGTTTCAACCTTATAAAAATCCTTGATGCCACCGTGGACACCGTAAAACACCGGTTCGTTGAAACCTTCGATTTGGGCTCTACGGGTTGGCCCCTTTTCTCGCGTAATCATAATCTGTGATCGATGAACGACATTTGACATGGTCTCCTCCTTTGCAAATAGCTGAGATGCACAAACAACTTATGGGGGCACAGAAAAAGGAATATCCTCATTGAGTCAAATATTGATTTTGTCTGTTCTGGATTCCAGATCAAGACCCCCTAGTTGCCAGCCTGTGGTATGTGGCTGCGCTTTTCAGTTTATTCCAACAATATGAAGTACATAATTGCTTCGGGTATCCGGAAAGAATTTGATTTTTTGCAAAATTTTTAGTATCTTAACTATACATTGTGTGCCGATCGAAAGCCCGATCAACCTCACCGTCAAAAACCGAGGATCGAAAGGCTCACGTCAAAATTATTCCAAAACATTTCAAGACCTGCGCTACCAGCTTAAGCAAACATTGATTAACCTAAGCCCTTAAAACTATCAATCAGGAAGGATTCAGACAAATGGAACTGACCGTTCCACAGGATGTTCAAAATTTTTCTTCGGACATCGAATTAAGTTACCGCCGGTATCTCGTTAAAGTGATCCTGGTTTTATCCCTCCCCATATTGGTGGGTTTTGCCGTTTATGATATTTTTGTTCAGAGATATCTGGTCGCCACAATATTATTGTTAATGTCGTTTATAATTATTTTCCTCTATTTTCTCGTTAAAAAACCGATTCATAAAGCCAAAGCAGATCTTTTTTATCGCTACTTTTTTACATTTTTTTTTATTCTGCTCGGGATTTATTTGGCTTATACCATCGGATTCGAAGGCAAATTAAGCCGGATTCCCTGGGCCTATCTATTTCCGGTGGTGGTTTTCTTTGCACTCGGAGAAATGAAGGCATTGATTTGGGCAACGCTTTTGTATGCAGCTTTGCTGTTCTTTGGGATTCAATTCTCAACAACAGAGCAGATCGCGATTAACGAACTTAAATTCCGGTTTTATCTCTCTTTTAGTCTTGTGATATTGTTTTCCTATTTATTTGAAGGATTAAAACGAAACTACCAGCGGGATTTAATAGACAACCAAAGAGTCTTAAAGGATTCTGAAAATCGTTATCGCGCGGCTTATAAAAATCTTAAGAATGAAATAAAAGAGCGTAAACGCGCCGAGGAGGCGGGACGGCAAAGTGAGGAGCGCTTTCGAGAAATAACTGAAAATATTCGTGAAGTCTTCTGGCTTTTTGACTGGAGTAAAAAAAGGGTTCTTTATTGCAGCCCCGCTTATGAGGCTGTCTGGGGTCGCTCGCTTAAGGATCTTTATGACAAATATGACGAATGGGCAGATAGCATTCACCCCGATGATCTTGAATATGCTCAAACATCTTTCAAAAAGATCTTAGAAACAGGTGGTGGAGAGCCAAGAGAGTACCGCATCATCCGCCCCGATGGATCCATTCGCTGGGTATTGGACAGAGGATTCGCAATTAAAGATGAAAATGGTACAGTAATTCGCATTACCGGTATTGCCGAAGATATCACAGAACGCAAGATAACTGAAGGGGCCTACAGGAAAAGCGAAGAAAGATATCGGGCTGTTGTTGAAGATATGCCGGCAATGATTTGTCGTTTTCGGCCGGATGGAACCCTAACCTTCGTAAACAATGCATACTGCGAATATTTTGCCACCAAAAAAGATAGTTTGCTGGGACGAAGTTTTTTCCAGTTTATTCCAGAGGAAGAAAGAGAAAAAGTACGAAATACATTCCTGTCGCTAAATAAAGATAAATCGATGATCACTTACGAACATCAGGTTCTTGGCCCTGATGGAAATATAGTTTGGCAGGAATGGACTGATAGAGCTCTTTTCAGTGAGGAGGGTAAAATAACCGAATATCAATCTATTGGGCAGGACATTACCGAACGCAAAATGGCCGAGGAAGAGCGCATCCGGAGTGAAGCCCGCTTGGAGGAGGCACAGAAGATCGCCCATGTCGGCGACTGGAACCTGAACTTCGAGACTGGAAAAGCATCGTGGTCGAAAGAATTACGACAAATAATGGGCATCGGTCCCCAGGCTGAAGTCAGCCCCAAGACGTTGCTGCACATGGTGCATCCGGAGGATAAAAAAATTATCGAGCAAAGAATGAAGGATGCGTTGGAAAAAGACAGGCCTTACAATGTGGAATATCGACTCATCCGGACAGGTGGTGCTGAACGGGTCATTCACTCGCGTGGGCGGGTGAGTCGATCGGAAGATGGACGTCCCTTGCGGATGGTGGGAATTGCTCAGGATATTACCGAACAAAGACGGATCGAGGCAGAATTAAAAGAAGCCTATGATATCATCAACAAGAGCCCGGCTGTGGTATTCCTCTGGAAAAATCAGAAGGGCTGGCCGGTTGAATTTGTATCCGATAATGTGGAAGCATTATTTGGTTAT
>JASFTQ010000056.1:0-18330 GCA_050053515.1 Desulfobacterales bacterium
TAGGAAAGCAAGAACAGCACGACAACAGCTAAGAGTGATACAATATACTTTGCATTCATATATCAGCACCTCACTGGTAACCCCGCAGACGCGCTGCGGGTAAATTCAGACGGCTCGCAAGTCTCACGGCTGCAAAGACGGAAGCTAGGGGCTTAATTCCGTAAAACAGATGATCGAACTTGAGGCCATTTTGAACACCCTTCGCGTCTACTGGCGTCCTCATAATATGATTTCGTTTAATCTGACTGGATCCCCGGATCCTGTTCCGGCGTCTCAGCTATTAAACCCGCCCGTTCGAAAGTCCGATAGACTTTATTCCTTTGAAAATTGGTTTTAAGGTCGTAAATTTTCTCTCTGCATCCCATATATATATCAAAAGCAACCAAGCTTATGGCGTCGATCCTTGACTCAAATTGCAACAACTCGTTGGCCGTTTGACTATCCTTGAGTTCTGTTGCAAAATTTTCTCTGATGATGTTTTTCAGAATGAGGATAAAAGCGATGGCTTGGGAAGGAGAATAATTTTGTACGGCGCGGATTCTGATAATAGGATCCAAGGATTTTTTTACGGTTGCTGTCTGCGGACCGTCCAGAAGCTGGTCAAACAAAACCGCGAATCCTTCAGATAGAGCACTTCCGAGTGGATTGGAAAAAGGATCTTTTTGATTTTTAAGAAATTGCGCGGTATCGGGAGCGTAGGCTTTTACAACCCGTTCAAACCATTGATTGACAATGGTGTTTTTTTCCTGCTCCAATAACTTTTTCAGCCTCACCGGCTTTCAGCCCCCTTAGCGCTGCTTGTTATTCGGCTATCAAATCAGCTCCCAGGACTTGGCATATGCCATAGTCCCGTGCTATAAGAATTTATGATTACTTTAGAAACAAAAACCTATAATCAACTTGAAAATTCCTGTCAAGGGTAAATAAAAACGACTATTGCTCGGCTTCCCTGCAAGCCCCGCCGCTTAAGGCCTTAAGCCTCATACGCCATGACGTTTTAGGGCAAAAAAGTGACGTTTATTGTCAAAAGAATGCTTCTCAAGCACCGGGTCAACTAATTAACCATTTGAATTTATTATATTTATTCAATAAACGTCCGGTTGGCATGATTGTTGTATTACATTTTGTATTACACAAAATACAATGATCATACACTTTCCTTTCACGATTTTAAATCCTAAGTCTTTTTAGAATGTTTTTTAGCGTAACAATCTCATTTAAAATCGCAACCCCAAAAATCATCATGGGCCCGGATAACAAGCCGGGCGGCGATATGTCGAATTTCAGCACCGATATTTTCAACAGAGACTTCTTTTTGGCAACCAACGGCACCGGCGTTCCGATGAAATTCTTTGATTGAGATCATTTCGAAATTGCGCTACGATATATCCGGCTGAAGCCTAACTCTATACTGAATGAATTGATCAAACCGATAATTTCTTTTATTGATTTTCTAATCTATTAAATTGAAGCTCCCCGCCCCAAGAAGCGGGGGTTCTGCCGTTCGGCAGTGCTTCGCAGCCCGGTAAGGAAAATATCTGTTTCAGATTGCTTCCCTTTTAACAGGGAAGCAAACCGGTCAATCCCAATTGAAACCGTGTATAGCCATTACCCTTTATCGAAGACTGTATTCATAAAGCCGATATCGGCCTGCTGAGCCGATGAGATTTTGAAAAGGCCTGCGGGTTTTTTTACAAAAAATCAGCCATGCTTTTGCGATTTTATTGATGACAATCTCAAATATGTTTGGTCTGACACCTTGACCGAACCAACTCAGAGGAGGTTAAAAATGAAGCGTTCTGGAATTATCTTCACCACACTGCTTATCGGAGTTCTGTTGCTGGCAAGCTGCGCTACAGGGCCAGTCGTGGAACGCAAGGAGGTAGATACAACCATAGATCTCAGCGGGCGCTGGAACGATGCCGATTCACGCATGGTGTCCGAGGAGATGATTCAGGATTGCCTGAACCGACCTTGGCTGGAAAGGTTCAAGGTCAGACACAACGGACAGCCTCCAACCGTTATCGTCGGGCGGGTTAGGAATCGCAGCCACGAACATATCAATGTTCAGACCTTTGTTAAGGATCTGGAACGGGCCCTGATTAATTCTGGCCAGGTTCAATTCGTCGCCTCGAGTGGAGAACGAACCGGCGTGCGTGATGAAAGAAAAGACCAGGCCGTGCATTCTTCGGAAGAAACCATGAAAGGGCCGGGACAGGAGATCGGTGCCGACTACATGTTGATCGGAACCCTTAACACCATCAGGGACGATATCGGCAGCAAAGCGGTGATGTATTATCAAACCGACCTCGAACTGGTCGATATGGCCACCAATATCAAGGTGTGGATCGGCCAAAAAAAGATCAAAAAATACATTAAAAAGCCCAAAGTGAAATGGTAAGCGGAAAAACTATTCTAAGGAGGTAATCCTATGAAGCATATTTCGGCAAAACGCCCAAACCCTTCAACGGTCGAATTAAAATACATTTATTATCTGCTGGCGCTGATACTCTGCGGCCTGCTGGTTTTTTCGTGCGCCCCTCCCGTCAAACACTATGTCAAGGTCAATCAATGCCTTGTGCAGCAGGATTACACAACCGCCCTGTTGGAGTTGCAAAAAAACAAAGCTGAGTATAAGGAACGGAATGCGGCCCTTTATTATATGGAGGAAGGACTGCTCCACCATTTTGCCGCGAATTATCAACAAAGCAATCAAAGCCTGGCCAAGGCGGAGGGCATTATGGATGAGCTGTACACCAAATCTATCTCCAAAGAAGCCGCCTCTTTTTTGATCAATGACAATACCGTCCCTTACAGCGGAGAGGATTTCGAAAACGCACTGGTCAATCTTTTCATGGCGCTGAACTATGCCAAAGCCGACTTGCACGAGGATGCGCTGGTTGAAGCCCGAAAAGTGGACAACAAACTCAATGTTCTTAACAGCCGCTATGACGACGATAAAAAGAATGTATACAAAGAGGATGCCTTTATCCGTTTTTTGATGGGCGTACTCTACGAGGTCGAAGGAGAGGTCAATGATGCGTTTATCTCCTATCGAAAAGCCGAAGAAATATACCGCAATGATTATGCCCACAATTACGGGGTTTCGGCCCCCAAGGTACTGATTGAAAATCTGCTGCGAACCGGCAAAGAAATGGGTTTTTATGAAGAAATTGCCGAAATCCAAGCGTCTTACCCCGGTGTAACCCCCTTGGAGTCGAGCCAAAAGAGGAAAATGGCCGAGATCTATTTAATCCATTACAACGGCTGGGGGCCGGAAAAGGTTGAAAAACAATGGATTGTTCCCATGCCGGACGGGTATATCGCCAAGATTGCCTATCCGGAATTCCAGAAAAAAAATTACCGGATCCACCATGCTGAAATTCATCTACGCAACCTTGAAAGCGGCCAGACCTACCAGTTTCAAACGGAAATGATGGAAGATATCGGCTCCATTGCGGTCATGAACCTTGAAAACCGGCTGACCCGTATAAAAGTCAAGGCAATTGCACGGGCCACCTCCAAATACCTGGCAACCAAAGCGGCCAGCAAGGTGGCTGAAGACCAGGGCGGTGCCCTGGTCGGCCTGTTGGTCCAGGTGGCGGGCAATGTTGCCGCGGCCGCCAGCGAAAAAGCAGATTTGCGGCACTGGAGAATGCTGCCGGCAGAAATCCGGGTCGGTAGAACCCTGATCCCCCCGGGACAATATGTAGGGGAAATTCGGTTTGTCAACGCCAGCGGGCTCGAGATCAGCAAAAAAATTATGGGCAGCTGCACGGTGAAGGCCGGGGAAAAGAAATTCCTGAGGGAGCTGTCAATGCAATAATAGGGTGTTCAATGCCTTTACCAACCGGCCTCGGCCTTTTGGGTGCCGCTCCGGGGGCCTAAATGGCCGGGCCGACAATGCAAGGTTTCCAAAAAACCTGCCAAACAAAGAGGGAATAACGGTGATTCGAAATCCAATTACGCCAAGGTTGGCTTTACTGATCGCATTCCTGCTCATGACGACTGCAGGATGCACAACCCCCAAACCCGGAATCCCCACGGAACGGATTCGAGGCAATGCCGATCAGGCCTTCCAAGACCTAAGCGCCGAGGAGGACCCAGCCAGACCAAAAGCAAACCGCCAAGATCGGCGCCGGCAAACATCCCCATCGCCGTCGCTGAGCGCCAAGACGACCTCGGTCAAGGCCAAAAAAGGCAAACGACCGAATTGGATTGACGGAAAAAGCCGGCATTATCCGGCGGCCATGTATCTAACGGCGGTGGGTTATGCCCCCGACCGTCAAACGGCCGAAGACAGGGCCCGGGCTGAGATTGCCAAGATATTTCGCAGCGAAATCGATGCAAAGACCCGAACCTACGAGGAGTATCTCCAATCGATATCCGGCGGTAAAGCCAAAACCACCAACAGCATCGCGATTGAAGATATTACCAATGTTTCGACCCAAAAGGTTCTGTCGGGAGTGCAGATTGTGGAGGTGTATCAGCAGACCAAACCGCAGCCGCTTTTCTATGCCCTGGCAGCCCTTGACCGCAGTCAGTCCAAAGAAATCCTGCAAAGTAAGATCCGGGAACTTGATCGGAATATCCGGGGTTTGATGGCGGCCAATCAGACCGAAACCGACAAACTCGCCAAGATCAAAAACCTCAAAACAAGTGTTGAGCAGTATATTTTGAGAGACACGTATAACACCGAACTTCGGATCGTAAATCCATCCGGCAAGGGAATGCCCTCACAGGTTAGCTTCTTTGAAATGAAAAGACAGCTGTCGGATGCGCTTTTGCGAGATTTTTTTATCGCTGTATCCATCAACGGCAGCCGGGCAAAGGAAATCCGGCAGGCCTTGGTTGAGGCTTTAAATCAACAAGGGTTCTCGGTGTCCGAGGATCCCAGCCGGGCCAGTGTTTTGGCCAGAGGTTCCGTTGAGATTAACCCGATTAAGCAAAAGGCCTCGGAATGGAAATTCGTCCGGTGGAAGGCCTATTTCGATCTGGTCGATCAACGCGGCGGCGCCGTATTCGGTAGTGTTAAAAAATCCGGCAGAGAGGGGCATCTGAGCTTTCCCCAGGCCGAGGAGCGCGCTGTTCGAAAAATGCATAAGATCCTGGCGGCTGAAATTGCCGAGGACATGACAAATTTTATTTTCACCCAAGGTCAATAATGTGGTACGATACCTGCCACGGTTTTTGATCAAAGCTAATCCGTAACAAGCTACATTCCAAGAAAGGAGGTGAGAGGCGATGAATAAGGGCAAATTACGCTACGTGCTCGCAGCTGTAACTATCATAACGCTTTGCCTTGCCGGGTACACGCAGCTTGCTGCTTCGCCCAAATCAATCTATAAAAAGGCCGGGCCCGGTGTCGTCTTCATTTTGGCCTCTGAAGGCTCGCAAATGGGTAGTGTCGGCACCGGCTCTATTATCAGCAATGATGGGCTGGTTATCACCAATGCTCATGTTTTTACCAAGCCAAACTCGTCTCGCTTGAAATCCGACATCGCCATTTTTCTGAAACCCCGGCGCGTGAGCGGCAACCATCAAAAGGACTTGCGTCAACGTTACAGGGGCCAAGTGTTGGCCTACGATGTCCCTTTGGATCTGGCCTTGCTCAAAATCACAGGTGTTGACAGATCCCTGAACACCGTAGAATTTGCAGACTCGGATGTCGTGGACATCGGCGATCAGGTCTATGCCATCGGTCACCCTGAACAGGGCGGTTTATGGAGCCTGACGACCGGCGTGATCAGCGCCTATCGCGCCGATTTTGGGGGTGTCTCCGGCAAAAACCTTTTTCAGACCGACGCCAGCATCAATCGCGGCAATTCCGGCGGTCCGCTGCTGAATGAACAGGGGGATATGGTCGGCATCAACTCCATGATCGCGCGCAAAGCGGCCGATGGTTTGACGATTACCGATGTCAATTATTCGATTATGTCCAATGTCGCCATCAACTGGTTGGCCGGCTTGGGGTACACCATGCCGGTAAACCGTCAAATCACCGCCGAGCCCGGTGGGCAAGCTGCTCCGACGCCCAGACAGACCGGGGAGAATACGGTTGAACCCAAAACGGAGGAAAAAGCGAAACCGCGAAAAGTCGAGCCCATCGAAGAAAAGGACAAACCCCAAAAAGAGGTGGTGATCACCCCCAAAAAGACCCGGGAAGAAGAGACATCACCAAAAACATATCAGCCGCCTAAAGAACGGAAAAATGAGAAGAGAGAGAAACTAAAGTCGCCCGGCGGCAAAATTCTAACCAAGAAAAAACCGTATAAGATGAGCAAGTTGCTCCGCGACATTCAGGCAATGGAAGATCTGATGGATGAAATGAGGGGAAAAATTAAACGACACAAAGAAAAGAAGTGGTAAGGAGGTAACCATGAAAACAAAACATTTACTGGTTTTCAGCATTATTCTATCCGTAACCGTTGCACTGCTGACCGGTTGCGCCGGAACCAAGCCCGTAAAAACTGACGACACCGCCGCCATGGGACCGGAGTGGGTCATGAAAGGCAGCGGTGCCTTTGATGTTGAAGGAGGCAAGGTTTTTTACGGGGTCGGGGCGGCAGCGGGCATTAAAAACAAGGCCCTGTTGCGCAAAACCGCCGATAACCGTGCCCGGGCGGAAATCGCCCAAACGTTGGAGACCTATGTGGCTTATCTGGCCAAGGATTACATGGCTTCTACCACCGCCGGAGATATGTCCGAATCCTCGGAGGAACAGCATGTGGAGCAGGCCTTGAAAACCTTTACCAAGGCCACTCTCCACGGTGCTCAAATCGTCAATCGTTGGCAGGACCCCGCCGACGGTACATACTATTCCCTGTGCGAGCTCGACATGATGGCATTCAGGGAGGCCCTGGACAGTTACAGAGAATTGGATGAGAAGGTACGCGATTACGTCAGGGATAATGCGGACCGATTGCACGGCGAGCTCGAGGAACTGGAAAATCAATAATACCATCCCCAAAAAAGGACCACCGCGGCCCAACTAAAATGCGCGGTGGTCCTTTCTTCACGGAATTTCAGGCCATTTCCCGCGACGCAGATAAAAAGTTGCGTCTTTTTTAAACTGGGCATCACCCCGGTGGAGGGGCTCCAGGTAAAGTTTAAAATTTTTGTGACGGACGTAATCACCGAAGGGTGAAAACCCTTTCAGACACCGCAAAGACAATCCTCCCGGGGCACCCGCCAGGCTCTGCTCTAATTTAAAAGTCGCCGACTTCCAATATTCTTCAAGGTGGCTGCTCGATGAAGCACCGCGAGCGGCCGGATGGGTTCCCTCCGGCCGGTCCTCTATATCATCCAGGTAGTCTCTGACCCTGCCGGTGCCGGTACCGCCCCTTAATCGCTTCAAACTGAGCTGGGAGTTTGGGCCCTCCGCCCACAGAAAATAGCCCGGGAAATTGATGGATTCAAACGAGTAATGCTTTTCATCGGCCAGGCCGGGAACGATGCGAAAGGTGCCGTCTTTTTTGTCCAGGGTGGTTTCGAGCTGGCTTATTTCTGCCACAAAATTTCGATGCCGAACATAGTAATTCGGAAAATTGTAGCTCTCGATTGAACGCAGATCCTCCGGGGCCTGCTTTTCTTCAAGGGTGACATAACCGTACAGGCTTCCCTCAAATAGTGGATTCTTGAAGATCTGAACATTGTATTCCTCACCCGGATAGGCGTCCACATAAAATTCGCGAATGTTTTCCGAATAGGCATTGGAGTTGACGGCCGCTGAATGGTTCGGGTTGCTTACGGTGACGATGGGCACGACCTCGGCTGAATTCAAAGCCACCACCGATACCCTTATTTTTCTGCCGGCATGGGATTTGGCCGTATAGGTTCGGTACTGAATGCTGTCATCCGGTGTGACCGTATAGCCGAATGTTTCCCGCCCGCCTTCAAGTTTTCTTTTGACGTTGTAATACGCGGTATAATCGACGGTTATTTGGGGCTCATCGATATCGTCGATATCTTTATGGTAAAAGATATTTAACAAAGTTTTACACTGGGCCGGATCCTGGCCGTCCCAGCCCAATCTTTCACAAAACTCACGGTAGCTGAATTTGCGTTGAAATTTGAGGGCCGGCTGGTAATAAAATCCCCCTTTTACGAGATCGCTGTTTTCTGCGGTCGGGCCATATCCATGCTCCCGGTAATACGGTTCGGCCTCTTCCACCCTTATCTGAACATAATTTCTGGGCCCCAATCCCCAATCGGCATCCTCAAAGATATCATCATAGGAGCCGTTGATGGTGACGGCCAGGGTGTCGATATAATCATCGGGATCCAACCAGGCCATCAAATCCTCGAAAAATTTGACGATGTCCAAGAACAAATTGATGATGGTTGCAAACAGCCGGTAAGGGATCATCAGAAAACCCTTGAGGGCATCCTCGAAGTCCCCTTCCAGCAGGTCGATGACGATCGGTCCGGCCACTTTGAGGGCCAGAATGGCAACCGTACATTGCCAGCAGGCACCGGCCCAACCTTGCAGAATCTCGGCGGCACTTTGGCCGCTGAATATCAGTTCCAAGGCCAGCCAGCCGGTGTCCACACTGCCGTAAATCTGTTGGACGGCGCTCATCAGCTCCACAAATGTGGCATTGCCGTTAAAAAAGGCCGAAATCAACATCTTAACCTCGGGAAACAGCTCCATCAAGCTTTCCATCAAGGTGTCCGCCAGGGCCTGGAGTACGGCCTTTTTGATTTGATGCAGCAGTTCATTTCTGATTTCTTGGATTTTATCTTCAAGGGCGTCTTTGGTTTCGCCTTTGCTCCAATCCTCTTCCCAAAGGCCGATGGTGAAGGTGGTGCTGGTGTTGAAGATATTATTTCGCAGGACTTTGCGATCTTTGGCACGAAAGCCTCTTTCCTGGCCCTCGTCGATGGAATAAGATCCGGTAACCCGGCTGCGGACGTTGTACAACTCCCCGGCGCTGAGCCAATAGACGAAGTCCATATCATCGGGGTCGAAGCGGGGCACGCTTGAAGATATGTGCCAGTAGGGCTCATCGTTGACCCATTCATCCTGATTTTTACAATAAAACGAATCTAAATAGACGTAGTAGCGATAATATTTCTTGACATGGTGTTCGCTGTTCAGGTTCGGCACCAGGTCGGCCGGCAGATCCAGTTTGTCGATCACCGCCTGGTGTATCTGGCTATGGGGTGCTTGTTGTATGTCAAATTGAGACCACCGGGGAGCCCGCTCGAGCTGCCCCTGGGTCACCCGCTCAGGGCCCTTGCGCAGATTTCGGATGAGATGTTTGAGGTCCCGCATGCGCCTGGGTTGGGCCTGTTTTTCAGGCAGCCCCTGGGTCTTGGCTTTTAGACCCATGGCCGCCGGTTGCGCGGCAGCGGGATTCCACTGGAATTTGGGGCCACTGGCAGGAAACGCATCCAGCACCGCTTGACGGATGACATTGCGGTAGTTTGGCTTGAAGGCCTGCAACAAATCTTTGCCCAGCTGGATGGATTCGAATCTTTGACCCGGTGCCAGGTCGGCATACCGCGGATGAAAGTGTTTTTCCTTAAACGCTTGCGGGAGTTCACGAAACGGCTTTGCCATCATCTTCAGCTGAGATCGCACGTCACTCATGACCTGCTGTTGCGGTTTTTTGTACTGGGTGACCGGCAAGGGGGCCTGCGCTTTTTCTTCGAGCCGTTGAAAAAACAACGGCAATACAATCGGGGCAATCGGATTTTTGGGTACGATTTCCCGAATTCGCTTTTTATATCTTTCCTGTATAATGGCAGGTTTACGTTTCAGGCGTTCGGCTTGGACCTGCTGTTTGAATTGTTTGATATTCAATTGCCGCGGAGATTGCCGGGGCTGGGACTTCGTCTGGATGGTCTGACGGGATTGCTGGGCGATGGTAACCGCTTCTCTTGGGTTTTGATTATCGTCTCTTTTCTCAACGGATGCTTGCGGCCGTTGCTCGGCTGCATTAAAAGAAGAGGAAACCGTCAAGGCTTGTTTTGTTAATTCTGAATGGATTGCCTCTGCGTGAGCCAATGCGGCACCGCAAACCGGTATCAAAAAAAGGCCGATCATTGCGATTGTTTTTTTCATTCCGCACCTCCTTTTGAGCATTTACCTATCGGCAGTTATTTTAGAAGCCTATGCCATGCTGTCCTATTTAAAAAAATGATTTGAAAAATCCGTGTATTGCCCGGCAATTCTAGAATCAATCGGATTGTAGTGCTCAAGCACTTTACAAAAATAATTCTCAGCATTTAAGAATTACCAGACGCCGAAGAGAAACAAAGATATATTGAAATATCCTTCCACGATGACTGCCAAATAAAACTGGTGAGCACACGGTAGAAAATCATTCAATGATATATGTTGAAGTGCAGCGCAGCGTCAGCAGTCGCAGTGTGTGATGAGCTCAATAAAAGAAATGGTTCAGGAGAGATGCAGAAACCGTATGCGCTTGTATGAGTTTATATGAAGTTAGCTTTTTTCTGTCAATAAAAAAGCAGCCCCCAAAAGGGCTGCTTTTTATACTCAAGGGTCAGGTTTTAACGGGCCCCAAACCTGTAATTACTTGAATTGAAGGGATTCAAGAAATTCTTCCGTCAGTTCTACTTCCATCTCTATCTCGACACTGCCGTCGGGCAGCTGTCTTTGATTGATCACCCGCGCACCTTGAAGAGCAGCCTTTAATTGGATGCGGATGGTGTCATCCTGAGTCACCATGTCTTTAATGGTGGTATCAGTGGTCACCCGAACGGCCTGTATCTGCTCTACCAAATTGCGCAGGGCAACACCCTTGGCGGCCCGGGCCGCCAGGCTGCGGGCCAGGGTGGGATTTTTATGCTTGGGCGAGGGGATGCCGATCCCCTGGGCTCTGAACACCTTCGTTTTTATCTTTTTGAACTGTGGCAGATCCGCATCATAAAGGTCTGCCAGGGTGTCATTGTTTTTGATTTCAACATCAATCGATGCCAGTACATCGCCTTTGGTTACCCCGATGGCTTTGGCATTAATATAATAGGCATCGCCGAGCTGCGATATGGTGCCGGTGATGACGGCTTCGGCACCCAAGAGTTTTCCGACCTGCTGGGCCGAATCCTCGTCAACAAAGGGAGAGGCCTGAAATGTATGTTCTTGAATGACCGTATCGATCAGGGCTCTTTCCTGGACCGAAAACAGAGCCGAACGCGTAAAATAGGGTGTTATCTTGCCGGAAACATATCGTCCCAAACGGGTGACCCTACCCTCGGCCGTGATAAAATCCGCCAGGGCGATCACCAGCGGTTTTAAATTGCCTTTGCCCTTGTCAACAGGCGGTTGTAGCTCTTGAATCAATGCCCGGCCCAAATAATCGAAGGCCTTATCCGGCGATGTGTATCGCGGTGTTTGTTTTTTCAGCTTTACGGGACCCGCCGTCTGAACCGCAACATGATCTGCGGCACAGGCGATCATCAACGTTGAAATCGCAACTAAAGCGATAGTTTTAGTGGTTTTCACAATCCGCTCCTAATGACATAAAAAAGCGCAATATATTCAAATAATTTTAACAGACAGGGTTGGCAGCCGTCAACATTAGATCGAGCGGTAAGCTTGTCGCGCAAAAAGGACCCCGACTCCTGACCTCATTCAGGGGTTGCAATAATTGTCCCATCAATCGGATTGACCGGTGTGCTTCCCTGCAAGCCCCGCCTCCAGGACGGGGTGCCTCATATAAATTACCCCTTGATCACACCCGAAAAAATATGGCATAATTGGCCCGCTTTCAAAGCCGTCAAACGGTTTCCGAACCCCATCATTTTTTGCAGCTATCCAACCAAGAGGATAAAGGAGCCCAGCATGAAAGCCATCACGCTGCTGACGATCACCATCGCCATTACTTTCACCCTTAGCAGCTGCGTCGTCACTAAAAAAAGCTACACCCAGCTGCTCAGCGAGAAAACCGCCCTGGATCTCGAGAAACAAGATATCGAACGTGAACTGGCGGAAACCCGGGCGGCAGATGAAAAGAAAATCGGCGAGCAAAAAAACCGTATCACCAAACTGGAGCAAGAAATTGCGGATCTTGAGACAAAATATGATCAGGATCTAGCGGTGGCCGTCTCGAGACAAATGGAGCTTTCAAAAAGCCTTGAAGTGTTAAAAGAAGAGTCATCTGAAGAGACACAGGATCTATTGCAGCAAATTACCGAAATGCAGGAGCAGTATGACACCGATTTAAAAAGTAAAAACAGCACGATTAATCGGTTGAAGACCGACCATCGCGAAAAAATCGAAGAACTCAACAACCGGCTGGATCATGAGATTCAGTCCAACAAGCTTGTGGTTGAGCGGCTGCTGAGCGAAATCGAGAAATTAGAGGCGTTGACGGCCGAACAGGAAAAAGCCATGAGCGCATTATCAACTCAGGCCGATCAGCTGGAACAGCAGCTAAAAGAAGAAATCGAAAAAGGCGAAATTCGTCTAAAACGATACAAAACCAAGACGATTATTAATATTGACAACAGCATACTCTTTGATTCCGGCAAAGCTGAAGTCAAAGAAGGGATAAAAAAGTCCTTGTCCAAAATCGCCGCCGCTCTCAACGATTTTCCGGAAAACAACATTCAGATTGAAGGCCATACCGACGATGTACCCATCAATACAGCCCGGTTTCCGTCGAACTGGGAGCTTTCGGCGGCACGTGCTCTGGCGGTATTGCGGTTTTTTGCAGATAAAACCGATGTGGATCCCAGAAAGCTGTCGGCAGTCGGCCTCGGAGAGTATCATCCGCTGGTTCCCAATGATACACCTGAAAATCGACGGCTGAATCGCCGGGTCGACATTGTCATTTTACCTAAATGAGGGGTGGGGGCATTTATTTGTGCCCCAATAAACGATACTTGATTCTGCGATAAATGCGCTTGATCCGGCGTGACAGTTGTTCAATTGCGGTGCGGTCGTAGTAAGGTTGGTCTTTTTCAGAGATATTTTCGAACTTTCGGTCGTACTTGAGTTTGGCCCAGGCGTTGAAATCGAATTTTTTGGCAAGATTATAGAGGTAATGATTGAGGGGCGCAAAACCGGGTTTTCGCAAAATTGCCACCCCAAAGTCGATCACATAAGGAGTCGTGCCGTCAACGACGAGGATGTTATCCTTTTTCTTAAGATCGGTGTGGGCGACCCCCAAATGGTGCATGCCCTTGATCAATTCCAGGAGGGTATCGTAAAAGTGCCGGGGGTTCGCAATCCGAGCGGAACGCATCGGGATGCCATCGATGAATTCGAGCACCAGGTATCGTTTCTGGATAAAACCATAACAAAACGGGACGCCTTTAAGTCCGCAAAGCTGATTGTATATTTTGTATTCGTTGTGCAGCATCCAGCGGCGCAAGAGCTTTGCCAAGCCCCGTCCCACGGGTGCTTTAATGATAAATCGGCGGCCTTTGTCCTGGTACAGATAAGTGTGGCCCTGATATCCACGGTTGAAAATATGGGATCGGTTTTTGACACAGGTTTTTATCCATTCCAGGATCTCGCCTTCTTGGAGGCCATTCAATTCTCTTAACATAGACGCCCCTTAAAGCCTCAGATAAAGATAATACAGGCAAAAGAGCAAAAAGAGAGCAATGAGGGGTTCACCGTTTTGTCGTAAACTTTGCCAAAAGGACCAGCCGCTGCGCAGGTCGATGCGCAGCGGTTTAAAGCGTGGAATAAGCGCTCGGGTCTTGCTGCGCCATACCTCCCAGTCTTTTTCAAACAAGCGATGGAGTTTGTCATCTTCGCGCCGAATAGCGGGTGGGTAAAAGATGATCAAAATCAGTATGTACAAGGGCAAACTCCACCACAAACCGGAGGCGAGGGAAAACCCGATTCCCAGCAAAATATTGCCGACATACAGTGGATGCCGCACGCAGGCATATGGCCCATCCGTTGCCAGAACCTGGTCTTTCTTAATATGCCCGGATGCCCACATGCGCACGGCAACCCCGAGTAACACCAACACACTGCCGACTACCCACAAAATGGGCTTCGGATCACCCACCGCACTCACCAGGATAATGTAAACGATGCCGATGAACTGGCGATACCGCTCACGGCGGTAGCGGGCTTTATAAAAAAATCGTTGTAAGCCGGATGCTTTTTCCATTTGTTGCTACTTTCTGCAAAACCCTCATTGAGCGAAATTTGTTTACGCTCAATGAGGGTAAAACTTTCTGCAGCCTATACGCGAGCTATTTTCTCAACCCGGGCGGAGTATGGATGAAGGGCCGTATTGTGTCAAGTTTATATTTGAAGCCTAAAAAAAAGGCTAACCGGGCTACCTCGGTTAGCCAAAAAAGGAGGGGTACAGATGAAGGAAGAAAAGGACTTGATCTTTAAACATACAAAGATCATGCCAAAATGAAACGATATACGCGAATTATGGATAAATTTTTAACCATTTGATATCTATATAGATTTTTTATAGCAGCACCTCGCAACCATCCGTGATTGTCCCAAGGAATCCGGTTCGTTGGCGCAAGCGGTTCAGATTCGTTAACCGGTTGATCGATTAACCAATAAAGCGGTTGAATTCAATGGCAATATTAACGATTTAAGGGGGTTCAAAATTTTAAACCCGGCTGTGATTCTCTGGATAATTATCGCATAATATATCGTTATTTATACAAATACTAAGGTTTATGGTTGTGAACCTTACATCCCCACACCATCAATAGTCGTGCCACAATATTGGCAACGACCGTCATCGATGCTATACCGGCTAATCTGGAATCCCCACCGATCAATGAGCACTTTACCGCAGCTGTAACAAAACGTTTTCTCACCGGCATCTCCGGGAACGTTGCCGGTATAGACATATTTCAGTCCGGCCTCAATACCGATTTCACGGGCCGTTATCAACGTTTGGCGGGGTGTTGGCGGGCGATCGATGAGTTTGTAGGTTGGATGGAATCGACTGATATGCCAGGGGGTCTCCGGTCCCAGGCTTTCTACCAGAAAAGCGGCCAGTTTCTGGAGTTCAGCGGGGGCATCATTCAATCCCGGAACAATGAGGGTGGTCACCTCCAACCATATGCCTTTCGACTTCATCAAGGTTAATGTCTCTTTGACGTGCGCCAGTCTGGCCCCGCACAATTCTTTATAATATTTGTCACTAAAGGCTTTTAAATCAACATTGGCCGCATCCAGATAGGGGCTTATCATCTCGATCGCCTCGGGTGTCATATAGCCGTTGGTTACGAATACGTTGCCGATTCCTTTTTTACGGGCGAGCTGGGCGGTATCGTAGGCAAATTCAAAAAATACGGTGGGTTCGGTATATGTATAAGAAATGCTCCGGCAATCGGCCCTGGCGGCCGCCTTGACAACCTCCGATGGTCCCACCGCATCACCCATGACCCTTCCCTGATGCTCAGACGGCATCTGGGCGATATCCGCATTTTGGCAAAATAGACATTTAAAATTACATCCGACGGTCGCGATGGAATAAGAGAGGCTGCCGGGCAGATAATGAAACAGCGGTTTTTTTTCAATGGGATCGATGTGCCGGGCAATTATCTTACCATACACCAGTGTTTCTAAAACGCCGGATGTGTTTTCTCTGACACCGCACTTGCCGCGCCGGCCCTCTTTTATGACACAACGGTGGCCGCAGAGATCGCATCGAACCTTTTGATTGTCAATCGGTTCCCAAAGATAGGCTTTCATCATCGTTATCCGTCGACCCTCAGGGTCCTGGTTTCATCCCGTAATGGTGCCGGTTGTATGTTTGGGTTGATATCGTATCGCCAGCGTTCGGGTTCTGAAGCGAGGAATAAGCGTAATAACCATGCCGACATAGGCACCGAACGGACATCTTTGCACAAGCCTCGACTGTTCCAAGCTTTGGCTGAAATTCCCCGTGGGATCCGGGAGTTGGCAAACGGTTCGCCACGCGACTGGGGCCTGCCCCAAAACATGCCGGACGATTTTTTTCAACTCCCAGATCCCGTAGAATTTGGCATGATTATATATGCTGGCTGTAAACATGCCCTTCAAACGACGTTGGATTCCCTTGATCGCGTATCGGTTCAACACGCCGATAAACACCCGGTCCTTTGCGACTCGGCAGGCCTCTTCCACCGATTTTTGGGGATCATCGACAAATTCCAGGGTTGTCGAAAGCACGGCATGATTAAAAGAATTGTCATCGAAAGGAAGATCTTCGCTAAAACCGCGATAAAGATCGACCCGCTCTCCCAGTTTTTTTAGCGTAATATCGAGCATATAAGGAGATGGATCGAGGCCGGTGGCCTGAAGACCCAAGTCAACAAACCGGCGCAGGCTTTCTCCTATCCCGCAGCCGATATCGAGCACGGTCTCACCCCGCCCCGCCTTGAGCATGTCGAGTAGCAGTCGGTTTTGGAGATCAGCCTCAAATCTGTTGCGCTGATTGTTATACCATCGCTCGTAAGCTTTGGCATCGTTGAAGTCGAAGACATAGCCCATGAATTGTAATTTAAGGAAAAAACACGGCTATTTCAAGGGGAAAACCTCCGGGACCTCTTTATCGCCCCAGGCAAATTTCACAAATTTGATGAATTGTTGAGGGGTCGGGGTGTTTTTTCACAACAAGATGATCGCCCCGCTGCTTCCAATGGGCAGAGGGCTATTGCCGCCGAGAAAGGCAAAACACCGCCTCTGGTTTTGTTGGCGTGAACCTTTTAAATAGCCGGCAGTAAAATGCAGGGCAGTTGCCGCTGTCAGGCCTGGCAGGCAACAACCCGGCATCTTGTCGTGAAAAAAATACCCCGACCCCTGAATTATTTGTGACGCCGCCGTCTGCTGGTTCGCAAAGCGGCGCCGTCGGTATTATCTATTTGCGGTTTGGATTGCGGTTGATTATCGGGCTCCGGCGGAAAACCGAAAAAAGCGCCGGGATGGGTTCGTTTCCAGGATTTTTCAATTTTATTTAGGCGAGAAAGCCTTTTTTTTACCCGGCCCCGGCCGCGGGCGGTCTTGCCTTTCCGACCCCTGGCGGCAATACAAACCGAGTCGCATTTATCTTCTACAAACCAGTCATCCAGCGGCCATACGACGGGGATCTTGTAACCGAGCATTTCCTCCAGTGGTTCAAGATGATAGACATAGCGTTCACAAGCCAATGAAATCGCACGACCGGTTTTACCTGCTCGTGCGGTTCTGCCGATTCGGTGGATGTAGTTTTCCGAATCCTCAGGGAGGTCATAGTTGATGACATGACTGATATCTTCGACATGAATTCCTCTTGAAGCCACATCCGTGGCAACCAGTATCTTTGTGCTGCCATTTTTGAATTGACTCATCAGTTTGAAACGTTTACGCTGGGGAAGATCTCCCGTTAGACCTTCAGCCGGCCATTGGTTGCCTATTAGTTTAAGCGCAAGCCATTCGACACCGGCCTTGGTGTTGACGAATATCAGAACTCGCGTCCAATCCTCCCGTGCCAACAGGCCCAACAGCAAAGGCAGTTTGTTATCGAGACCGACGTGAAGCAGAGACTGCTCGATACCCTCCACCGTCACCTCTTCCGGCGTAATGGCGATAAACTCGGGTAAATTCATGTAGTCATATGTGAGTTCCAACACCCGGTAAGAAAGGGTCGCGGAGAATAACATGGATTGCCTTTTGTCGTAGGAAGGAAGCTGGCGTAAGATGTAGCGCATGTCCTTTGCAAAACCGAGGTCCAGCAAACGATCAGCTTCATCGATGACAACAATGCGGATGGCATCGGTTTTAAAGATACCCTGTTTGAAATAGTCTATGATTCGTCCAGGGGTGCATATAATAATGTCCACACCTTGACGCAGAATCCTGGCCTGCTTGCGGTAGTCGACCCCACCGACCACCCGGGCTATTTTAAAACCGGTATAACGCCCGAGGATTTCGGCCTCCTGATGGATTTGGTAAGCCAATTCACGGGTCGGTGCAACGATGAGAGCCGCGGGCATCACCGGTTTCCGCTGGGACATTGCCAGCAGACGCGCAAAAATAGTTACCAGAAAAGCCGCCGTTTTGCCGGTGCCGGTTTGAGCCTGGCCGGCGACATCCCGACCGGAGAGCGAAATCGCCAGGGTACGGGCCTGAATGGGGGTGCAGTATTTGAAACCGGCCTCTTTTACGCCTTTCAATATCTCGGCCGGTAAGTTGAACTCAGTAAAAAGCGTCCGCGTGAGGAATTTCGGTTTTTCAGCACGCTCAACGGGTCTCTGTGATTCTAACGCTTCGACCATGGATACCTTTACAAATAATTGAGGGGTCGGGGTGTTTTTTTCACGGCAAGATGCCGGGTTGTTGCCTGCCCCGCCTGACAGCGGCAACTGCCTTGCATTTTACGGCCGGCCATTTAATACGCT